>NZ_QULH01000008.1:0-1434 GCF_003481635.1 Clostridium sp. OM05-6BH
TTGAAAACTGCATATAGAAGAATAAATCATAGAGATATGATTTGTCAGACATCCAAGCCAAATAATTCTGAAGAATTAATTGACAAGCAAAGAAAAAAAGATGTAACGCTATACATCGAACGAGAACGAAGTTCTTAATCAGGTCAAGCTGATAAGGGCGCAGGGTGGATGCCTTGGCACTAAGAGCCGAAGAAAGACGTGACAAGCTGCGATAAGCTGCGGGGAGAAGCAAATATTCCGTGATCCGCAGATTTCTGAATGGGGAAACCCGGCTGAGCAAACCTCAGTCATCCATACGCCAATACATAACGTATGGAAGGGAACCCGGGGAACTGAAACATCTAAGTACCCGGAGGAAGAGAAAGAAACATCGATTTTCTGAGTAGCGGCGAGCGAAAGGGAAAGAGCCTAAACCGGATCGCGTGCGATCCGGGGTAATGGACTGCAAAAGTGAGCTGAAAGATAGAAGAAGGGTTTTGGGAAAGCCCGCCATAGAGAGTGAAAGCCTCGTAATCGAAATCGGAAGGCAGCGGCAGTATCCGGAGTACCACGAGACACGTGGAACCTTGTGGGAAGTCGGGGGGACCACCCCCCAAGGCTAAATACTACTTAGTGACCGATAGCGCATAGTACTGTGAAGGAAAGGTGAAAAGAACCCCGGGAGGGGAGTGAAAGAGAACCTGAAACCCTGTGTCTACAAGCTGTGGAAGTGCTATATATGCACAACCGCGTACTTTTTGTAGAACGGTCCGGCGAGTTATGCGGTGTGGCAAGGTTAAGCAGAGAAACTGTGAAGCCGAAGGGAAACCGAGTCTTAACAGGGCGTCAAGTCACATAGCATAGACCCGAAACCGGGTGATCTACCCATGTCCAGGTTGAAGCTGCTGTAAAAGGTGGTGGAGGACCGAACACACATCCGTTGAAAAGGGTGGTGATGAGGTGTGGGTAGGGGAGAAATTCCAATCGAACCCGGAGATAGCTGGTTCTCCTCGAAATAGTTTTAGGACTAGCCTGTTATTAGTCTGCTGGAGGTAGAGCACTGAATTCCTGCGGGGGCGTCAAAGCTTACTAAAGGATATCAAACTCCGAATGCCAGCCAGATGATGTAACGGAGTCAGACTGCACGAGATAAGTTGGGTAGTCAAAAGGGAAAGAGCCCAGACCACCGGCTAAGGTCCCAAAGTGTGTGTTAAGTGGAAAAGGATGTGGGGATTCGAAGACAACTAGGATGTTGGCTCAGAAGCAGCCATTCATTCAAAGAGTGCGTAACAGCTCACTAGTCGAGAGTCCCTGCGCCGAAAATGTCCGGGGCTGAAACACAACACCGAAGCCGTGGAATCGAGAGATTGGTAGAGGAGCATTTTTATCACGACGAAGCTGTACCGTAAGGAGCAGTGGAGAGATAAGAAGAGAGAATGCCGGAATGAGTAGCGA
>NZ_QULH01000008.1:1539-112978 GCF_003481635.1 Clostridium sp. OM05-6BH
TCACGAAGAAGCTGTACCGAAAGGAGCAGTGGAGAGATAAGAAGAGAGAATGCCGGAATGAGTAGCGAGAGAAAGGTGAGAATCCTTTCGGCCGAATATCTAAGGTTTCCAGAGTAAAGCTGATCTGCTCTGGGTAAGTCGGGGCCTAAGGCGAGGTCGAAAGACGTAGTCGATGGACAACAGGTTTAGATTCCTGTACTTCATGATATCAGAACTGTGGGGACACAGAGACAAAGGACGAGCCGGGAATGGAAAAACCGGTGCAAGCGAGGTAGCTTCATGAGAGGGAAAACCCTCATGTATAAGGCGAAGGCGTGAAGCGTAGCGAACTTAAAAGTAGCGAAGCGTGTGGAGTCACTGTCAGGAAAAGCCGCTATTGCGTATCATGAACCCGTACCGTAAACCGACACAGGTGGATGAGGAGAGAATCCTAAGGCCGACGGAAGAAGCATTGTTAAGGAATTCGGCAAAATGACCCCGTAACTTCGGGAGAAGGGGTGCCTACGAATGTAGGCCGCAGAGAATTGGCCCAAGCAACTGTTTAGCAAAAACACAGGTTTATGCGAAACCGAAAGGTGAAGTATATGAGCTGACGCCTGCCCGGTGCTGGAAGGTTAAGGGGAGAGCTTAGAGGCAACTCGAAGGTTCGAACTTAAGCCCCAGTAAACGGCGGCCGTAACTATAACGGTCCTAAGGTAGCGAAATTCCTTGTCGGGTAAGTTCCGACCCGCACGAAAGGCGTAATGATTTGGGCACTGTCTCGACAATGCATCCGGTGAAATTGAAATACCAGTGAAGATGCTGGTTACCCGCGCCAGGACGGAAAGACCCCATGGAGCTTTACTCCAGTTTGATGCTGGGATTCGGTACTGCATGTACAGGATAGGCGGGAGACTAGGAAGATATAACGCCAGTTGTATCAGAGTCGCTGTTGGGATACCGCCCTTGTAGTACTGGGTTTCTAACCTGCCACCGTGAACCGGTGGAGGGACAACGTCAGGCGGGGAGTTTGACTGGGGCGGTCGCCTCCGAAAGGGTATCGGAGGCGCTCAAAGGTTCCCTCAGAATGGTTGGAAACCATTCGAAGAGTGCAAAGGCAGAAGGGAGCTTGACTGCGAGGTCGACGGACCGAGCAGGTACGAAAGTAGGACTTAGTGATCCGGTGGTAGAAAGTGGGATTGCCATCGCTCAACGGATAAAAGCTACCCTGGGGATAACAGGCTAATCACTCCCAAGAGTTCACATCGACGGAGTGGTTTGGCACCTCGATGTCGGCTCATCGCATCCTGGGGCTGTAGCAGGTCCCAAGGGTTGGGCTGTTCGCCCATTAAAGCGGTACGCGAGCTGGGTTCAGAACGTCGTGAGACAGTTCGGTCCCTATCCGGCGCGGGCGTAGGATATCTGAAAGGAGCTGGCCTTAGTACGAGAGGACCGGGCTGGACGGACCGCTGGTGTATCTGTTGTCATACCAATGGCATAGCAGGGTAGCCAAGTCTGGAAGGGATAAACGCTGAAGGCATCTAAGCGTGAAGCCCCCCTTAAGATAAGATATCCCTGGAGTTAATCCAGTAAGACCCCTTGAAGACGACGAGGTAGATAGGGCAGAGGTGGAAGTGTGGTAACACATGGAGCTGACTGTCACTAATAGGTCGAGGGCTTGACCAAAGGAGCGAGGATGTATCATGGATCACAAGACGGCGATGAAAGTTTACTTTCAGGAGTCGGATTGGGAACATGATTGCATTTGAGCGGGATAACATGAATATGTGAGCGCAGCGAGCATATGAATGACCGCGAAAAGGCAGTAACATCTGAGCGTAGGAACGAAGGCGATTATAATGCCGGAGTGCCAAGAACAAGTTCAACTTTGTGGATGAAAGATACTATATGCAGTTTTGAGTGTTTAAGAGGATACTAAGAAAGACATGGTTTCGGCTATGTCTTTTTTGTTTTTTTAAATATCAAAATTCACACATCTGAAATTATCATGTCGTCACATATTATTTACTCAAACTTGCCATCCCGGAAGTTATTGCAAAACTACATATCGCTTATTATGTCAGCAATAAATGTGACATTTTGACCTTAACAGCATATTATGGTAGTATACTCATTGAGTTAGCTACAACTAACACATTTGCAAATATGTTGGCAGAAGGGAAAGTAAGATTACTATGAATATCAATACATCAGAACTATTTGTATTAGCAATACCCTTTATGGGAACTACACTTGGTGCAGCAATGGTTTTTCTGCTGAAAGATAATATTGCACCCAAGTTAGAAAAATTATTGTTAGGTTTTGCATCGGGGGTGATGATCGCAGCATCGGTGTGGTCTTTGTTGATCCCATCGATAGATATGCAAAGAGCGAAAAATGGTGTGGCATGGCTGCCGGCTTTGGTAGGATTTTTGGTTGGCATTGTATTTTTATTGCTTTTGGATACGGTAATACCGCATTTACATCTGAAAAGTACAGAGCCGGAGGGAATATCAGTAAAAAAGGGGCATATTTCCAAAACAACGATGATGCTATTTGCGGTTACTCTGCATAATATTCCGGAGGGAATGAGCGTTGGTGTCGCATATGCGGGGGCTGCCTTACAGGGATCGGGCATTTCGACAGCGGCAGCTTTTGCCTTAGCTATCGGTATTGCCATTCAGAACTTTCCAGAGGGAGCCATTATTTCTCTGCCGCTATGCACAGAAGGAATGAGCCGGAAAAGAGCATTTATCTGTGGGATGCTTTCCGGCATTGTGGAACCAATTGGAGGATTTATTACGATTTTAATCGCAGGGCTGATCTCGCCTGTTTTGCCGTATTTATTATCGTTTGCGGCAGGGGCGATGATATATGTCGTGATCGACGAGTTGATACCGGCATCGCAGGCGGGGGAACATAGCAATATTGGAACGATCGGCGCAGCGGTTGGATTTGCGTTGATGATGGTGTTAGATGTCGCCCTTGGCTGACTTTGAGGATAGTGCTAGATGCCGCCTTTGGTTGACTTTGGGGATGGAGAACCTATAAAAAGAACAGATTATTACTAAATAGGACTGGCAATGAAACGATTTAAGGAGAGAACAATAAAGCGATACAAATAGAACCGACAATAAAGCGACGCAAAGAGGAAACAATAAAGCGATACAAATAGAACTGACAATAAAGCGGCGCAAAGGGAGAATAATAGAGAGATACATATAGAACTGACAATAGAGCGCAAAAAAATCTCTGACAAAAAAATGACATAAATTTGAACTAAATTTGACACATTTTATTCCAATTACTGTCAAATTTGGTCGATATTATTTTTTTTGACGAAATCGGACTGATGAATGATAAAGTTTTGCGGGATGTTGTAAGACTTTATTCTTGATACAAAGGTTATTGTCTGAAAATAATGTCAGGAAAGAAGGATAAAAATGAAGGACAGATTGTCTCATTTGGATAATTTGGAAGCGGAAGCGATTTATATTATTCGGGAAGTAGCAGCGGAATGTGAGAATCCGGTGATGTTGTATTCGATCGGAAAGGACAGTTCGGTGATGTTGCATTTGGCGTTGAAAGCGTTTTACCCGGAGCAGCCTCCGTTTCCTTTTTTACATATAGATACTACGTGGAAATTTCACGAGATGATTACGTTTCGAGATAAGATGGCACAAAAATATGGACTCCGTATGTTAGTTTATACGAATGAAGAGGGGGTAAAGCAGGGGATCAACCCATTTGATCATGGATCTGCATATACAGATATCATGAAAACGCAGGCACTTAAGCAGGCGTTGGACAAATATCATTTTGATGCAGCATTTGGAGGCGGTCGTCGCGATGAAGAAAAATCTAGAGCGAAAGAACGTATTTTTTCATTTAGAAATAGTGAACATGGCTGGGATCCAAAGAACCAGCGGCCGGAGATGTGGAAGTTATTTAATACGCAATTGTTTCAGGGGGAAGAAGTTCGTGTTTTCCCGTTGTCCAATTGGACAGAGAAAGATATCTGGCAATATATTCGTCAGGAAAATATTGAAATCCCTTCCTTGTATTTTGCAAAAGAAAGACCTGTGGTGGAACGTGATGGCAATTTAATTATGGTTGATGATGACCGTATGCGTTTGCTGCCGGGAGAGAAACCGCAAATGCGTAAAATACGATTTCGAACGTTGGGATGTTATCCGCTCACCGGAGGTGTGGAATCGGATGCGGATACGTTAGATGAGATTATTGAAGAGACGCTTGGCGCCGTATCCTCAGAGCGGACGAGCCGCGTGATCGACAATGAGGCGGCAGGAAGTATGGAACGCAGAAAACGAGAGGGCTATTTTTAGTATAATACATAAATTACGAAATATGGAAGTGAGAGGATAACGATGCAAAGCTTATTGAAATTTATTACATGTGGCAGCGTAGATGACGGAAAGTCTACATTGATCGGACATATGTTATATGATGCCAAACTGCTTTTTGCCGATCAAAAGAGGGCACTGGAATTAGACAGCCGAGTAGGCAGTACCGAAGGACAGATTGATTATTCGTTGTTATTAGACGGACTAATGGCGGAGCGGGAGCAGGGAATTACGATAGATGTGGCGTATCGCTATTTTACGACAAAGGAACGAGCTTTTATCGTGGCGGATACACCGGGACATGAGGAATATACGAGAAATATGGCGGTTGGGGCATCTTTTGCAGATCTGGCAGTCATCTTGATCGACGCAACAAAAGGTGTGTTATCTCAGACGAAACGGCATACACGTATCTGTGCAATGATGGGAATACGATCCGTTGTGTATGCGATCAATAAAATGGACTTAGTGTCCTATAAACAGGACAGATATGATAAGGTTTGTAAACAGATCAAGAAACTGACAGCAGAGTATGCGTTCCAAAGTTATATCATTCCGGTATCTGCGACAGCAGGAGATAATATTACCAGCCCGTCCAAGCATATGCCGTGGTATAAGGGAGATACGCTGTTGCATTATTTGGAAACAGTAGATGTGCAAACGGAGGAAGCGCAAAATGGCTTTGTAATGCCGGTGCAGAGGGTGTGTCGTCCCAACAAGGATTTTCGTGGGTTCGCAGGGCAGATCGAGGTTGGAGAGTTATCTGTAGGAGACGAAATAAGAACGCTGCCGAGTGGCGAAACAGCGAAAGTGACGCAGATTTTTAACACGGACAGATCCGTGGAACATGCGGTAAAAGGGCAGGCGGTAACAATATGTTTAGACCGAGAGGTGGATGTATCCAGGGGATGCATGTTATATCGCAATGCATCGCTGCAAGTAGGGCATATGTTTATCGGTAAGCTTTTGTGGATGGATGATAAACCATTGATCGCAGGGCGTAATTATCTCTTAAAAGTAGGGACGAAATCAGTGCCCGCAGTGGTTATGAAGATCCGTGCCAAAATAGAAGTCAATGAGGGAAATGAGGTTCCGGCAGATAAAATTTTCAAAAATGAAATGGCAGTGTGTGAGATCAATTGTCAGGAAAAGATCGTTTATGATCTTTTTGCACATCATAAGGAACTGGGCGGTTTCATTTTAATTGATCGTGTTAGTCATATGACTTCGGCTTGTGGAACGATCGAGCAGCGTTTGCAGCGGGAGGATCATGTCGTTTGGCAGAAGATGGACATCACACCACAGTATCGTGCAGAACATATGAATCAAAAGCCAAAGACAATATGGTTGACCGGATTATCCGGTGCCGGTAAGTCAACGATTGCAAATGCTTTGGAAAAACGTCTTGCTGCAGAGGGAAGATTCACAATGACGTTGGATGGAGACAATGTGAGGATGGGACTGAATCAAGATCTTGGTTTTGAGGAGAAGGACCGTATTGAAAATATCCGTCGGGTCAGTGAAGTGGCAAAACTGATGAATGATGCCGGACTGATCGTATTAGTGTCATTTATTTCTCCGTTCCGGGAAGAACGGCGAAAGGCGCGGGAAATTATTGGAGAGCCGTTTGTTGAGGTGTATGTGAGCACATCCTTAGAAGAATGTGAGCGCCGAGATGTGAAGGGGCTGTACAAAAAGGCGAGAAGTGGAGAAATTTCTGAATTTTCGGGCATTTCCAGTCCGTATGAGCCGCCGGAGCATCCGGAAATTATCGTGGATACAACCAATCGAAGTGTAGAAGAAGTGGTAGATGAACTTTGGGAGTTTTGTCAGTAATGAGAGGTACAAGGATCAGGGGATTGATGCAGGCTATGCTGCGAGTCGGTGTGATCGGCTTTGGAGGTGGCAATGCGTTGATCCCGGTTATGGAAAAGGAGTTTGTGACGAAGAAATCGTACGTCACGAAAGAAGAATATGACGAGGCGGTTTTGGCAGCAAGTATTACGCCTGGGGCACTTCCTGTGGAGATTGCCTGCGGTATTGGCCGCAAGTATGGAAGAGCTTGTATGCTGCTTGCTGCCAGTCTGGTCGCACTTCCGGGAGCTGTGGCTACCGTTGCACTGTTAGCGATGATGGAACATATTGATGAGCAGACAATGCGTTGGTTATCTGTGTTTACCAAAGCAGTTAGTTTATTTTTGATCTATCTGTTGTTTCGCTATATTTGCGGTATTGCCCACGAGGCGATGCAGGAGAGCCGAAAACGATTTGGAAAGGTGCTTCTGATATTTGTATCAGTATTTTTGCTCTGTGGTGGCAAAAATCTGTACCGTCTGATGGGAATTCACGGCAGGCCGTTATTTGTACTTTCTACAGTTAGTATTCTGGGTCTGGCGCTGTTTTTTATTTTGTGGACACAGGGGCGGTATTCAGTGAAGCGTGTTTTGGTGCCGGGAATATTGATCGGTGCGTATCTCGCCTGTGTTTGCTTAGAACGGCATTATGAGGTGGCACCGGTAAAGGGCATTTTAGTGATACTCATGATCATGGTTACCATAGGAAAACTATATGTTACGTATATTCAGCGAATGAAAGGAATGCATTCGGTAGGATCGATTGGAATGACTTTGTTTGGAATTGGTAAGGAGACTATCGGAGACATTGTTGTATGGCTGTGTTTTCTTGCTGTATGTACGCTGCCGATGATCATTTTATTTTCACCTGCTGCGGATTATCTGCTTAAGGGAATGTATTCGTCTTTTTTGTCTTACGGAGGAGGCGATGCTTATCTGACTGTTGCAGATGGTGTATTTGTAGACACCGGGATGGTAAAGGAAGGGGTATTTTATCAACAATTGGTTGCCATTGCGAATGTATTGCCGGGGTCGATCCTGTGTAAGATACTTACCGGTGTTGGCTATTTGATCGGCTATGGGATTCATCAGAATATCATAGATGGGATTTTGATTGCTTTCTCAGGATTTGTATGCAGTATTTGTGCGTCGGGGATCGTATATTCGATAGGGGATTACCTTTGCAAAAATTTTGAGCAGTTGCCGTTGTTTGAACTGATCAAGCGATGGCTTCATCCGATCATTGGCGGCTTGCTGCTCAATGTTATAGTTGCGCTTTTGAACCAGATATGGCTGCCGATGGTTTAGAAAAGATAAGTGATCTTTTTGACGATATCGCGGATCGACAGATCTTCGCAGTCTACAGTCACATCTGCATAGCGCTCATAAATAGGAATACGTTCTTCGTACAGGGTTTCCAAAGTCTCTCCGGGACGGATGGAAACGCCACGTTTATTGAGATCACCAAGACGTTCGGTCAATTCTTCATAGGATAGTTTAAGATAGACAACCGTTCCGAGGGCTTTTAGGTGCATCATCGCTTCGGTGCCATATACAACGCTGCCGCCGGTGGCAATGACAGTGTCTTCTGCTTCGATAGATGCATTTACCTCAGACTCGATCTGATTAAAACGCTCCAATCCGTATTTTTCAATGATTTCATGAAGCAGGAGTCCCTCCCGTTCCTGGATCAACAGATCAGAATCAAGAAATGCGTATCCGAGTGTTTTTGCCAATACAACGCCGACAGTGCTTTTGCCGACGCCCGGCATACCAATTAAAATAATGTTATTCATAATCATCCTCCATACTCCCACGACCACCCGGTCAGGGTGATTTGGTACAATACGAATTTGTTTGTTATGTACCTGTTCGTAATATGCAGTATGTATTGTAGTAGATTTCGGCTAAAATGTCAAAAAAATATTACAAATATGACGGAAGTATGACATAGTGAAGAAGGAATATGTGAGGGAAGAGGGTAAAGGATAGAAAAAAATATGGGGAACGAGAGTGAGGGAAAAGGATGGAGAAGAAATATATGGGGAACGAGAGTGAGGGAAAAGGATAGAGAAGAAATATATGGGGAAAAAGGAAGAAAGGAAACAATTGTGATGGAAAAATGCGAAATGAAAGAAATCCATACGAAAGAGGAGTTGACAAAAGTATTTGAAGAGGAAGAAGATCTTGTGATCGTGCAGCACAAAAGGGTAGCCCGTGTATTGCTAAGGTTTGCCGGACATCTGCCGTTTCAACCACAGATCAAGGAAGTGCTTACGTTTATTCCGCTGACGGCACCGAAAGAAATTCTTGGAACACCTTGCGTGGACACGACAATGACCACGGCACGGGCAAAGGCATTGTATGTGATCGTCCGTTTACATGAAGAGGCGCATGAAGAGGCTGTGGAAGCAGCTAAGCAGTTTGGTGCAGTACGTATTTTGCTGGTGGATTATGAAGTGTTTGCAGAGATTTCTCAGCAGGAAAATCCGCATATGGATTTCTTATGTGTGGGCTTCACGAAGTGCGGCACGACATCGCTTAGCAATGCATTACGTGAATGTCCGGAGATCGTACTTCCAAAGGGTAAGGAGACGTTCTATATGCATTGGCGTAACAAATATGATGATGCGCCGGAACGGTTCCGCCACAAATATTTTCCAGAGCAGGATCCAGATAAATTATATGGGGATATCGAGCCGTCCTATCATGGATCGGCACGCAATGTGTATGAGTGCTTTGGACCGGAGGTCAAGCTGCTTTTTTTGGTACGACAGCCGTCGCTTGCGACGTTTTCTTATTATAAAATGTTAATGCGCAGACCGAGACATTATCGATATGTTCGCTATTATCAGGGATTTCACCGTTATTCGGTCAAATTATTTACCAAGTTTGCAAATGAGGAGATTTATACGGAGCGGAAAGATCGTTTTCAGTATGACAAATGGATCAATGAGTATTTGCAATACTTTCGACCGGAACAGATCAAGGTTGTTGTGATGGAAGAACTGATGCGGAACCCCGAAGAGCAGATGAAGGAGATTCAAGAGTTTATCGGTGTGAAACATCCGATCTGTGTGGAACAAATGCCAAACAGCAATGAGGGCAGTGCTGTTTCTGCTAACTGGCTGGGGGCATATATCAATTATCGGTATTATGCGTCGATCCGTGGGCGAAAGGAAAATACGACACGCACTAAAAAGCAAAAATTATTTTTTCGATTTGCGAGATGGGTACAGCGTTATACAACGATCGAAAATCACGACAAGATGACAGATGAACAGAAACGTAAGATGGATGCTTTCTATAAGCCAAGTGTAGAAAGATTGGAGAAGATGACAGGGCTGCCGGTGAGAAAATTGTGGGATATTTGAGTGCCCGCTTGCAAAACAGTGTGTAGTCATGTAAAATATACGTATACATAGAATCATATTTTGCTCGTTATGAAATATGTGAATGGGGAATGGTGGAGTCAGATCGGAGGTTTACATTACTATGGATACAAATATTTTATTAGAGAGTGGAACAAATGAATTGGAGATTTTGGAGTTTGTCGTGGACGGACATAACTATGGGATCAATGTGGCAAAGATCCGCGAGATCATCAGTTATACAGAATTAACGCCAATCCCGAATGCACATCCTTTTGTGGAGGGAGCATTTAGTACGCGCGGAGAGACAATTACTGTTGTCAATCTGGCGAAGTGTCTGGGAATGAATGAGCACGAAGAGAAGAAGACAGATATGTTTTTGGTGACATCCTTTAATGGAACGAATGCTGCTTTTCATGTACATAGCGTAGTGGGGATCCATCGTGTGAATTGGTCACAGATCGTGAAGCCGGATCGTTTGATCAGTAATTCGCGAACAAGCATGATCACAGGTATTATTAACATTGATAAGCAGCTTGTGATACTGTTGGATTTTGAAAATATTGTGGCACAGATCTCACCGGAGGCAGGCATTCAGTTGTCGGATATTGAACGGTTAGGGTCGCGTCCAAAGAATAACAAACCGATTTTGTATGCAGAGGATTCTCAGTTTTTGAGTTTAATGATCTATGATGGACTTACGGCAGCGGGATTTACGAATCTGATGCCGTTAAATAATGGATTGGAGTTGTGGGAGCTGCTGGAGCAGTACCGTCAAGAGGGAACCTTAAAAGAGAAGGTTGCGTGTGTCGTGACGGATATTGAGATGCCGCAGATGGATGGACACCGTCTGCTCAAGCTGATCAAAGAGACGCCGGCGTACAAAGATATTCCGGTCATTATCTTCTCTTCCTTGATCAATGAAGAGATGCGCCGCAAAGGAGAGCAGCTAGGTGCGGATGCACAGCTTTCCAAGCATGAAATGGGTGATTTTGTCAAAGCGCTGGATCGTGTTTTGGCATAAAAGATATCAGATAAGAGCCTTCCGTGTATCGGGAATGTCATTCGAGCATGATGACGTTTCCGATGCACGAAGGCTCTTTTTACATTAATCTTTATAGGAAACCGCTCACAATGTGGTGTTATGCAAAGCGCTGGCTTTGCTTTTTTATAGTCTTGTTGGCGGAGTGGAAAGCATGCGGTCGCATTGAATCAGTCCCCAGCCTTGTCTCGTATGGCTGTATCCAAGATCAAGTGCGGTGTTGCGAAGGTGCAGTTTTATTTCGCGATTTGTCAGATCCGGATATTTTTCTAACAGGAGAGCGATGCATCCGGCTACGATCGGTGTTGACATAGATGTGCCGCTTTTGGCCTGATAGGAGGAGCCTGCAGCGAGACTGACAATGCGCGATCCCGGGGCTACAATATCCGGTTTTTTTATACAGCTATTGGTTGGACCGCGGCTGGAATAGTCGGAGTCAAAACGATACTGTAACGGGTCGGAAGAGCCAACGGTAATGATCTTACGGCTGTTGCCCGGTGCACCAATACTTCCGGGAGCCGGGCCATGATTTCCGGCAGCTGTGAGGACAACAAGACCGTGTTCCCACAGAGAGTTGACACTTTTTACGAGAGGAGAGTTTTCGTCAAACTGTCGACCGCGGGTACTGCCGATGGAAATATTAACGATGCGGATATTATATTCTTTGTAGTGCTGTAACAGCCAGTGAATGGCTTCTAAGACGTGTTCAATATGCCCTTCGCCGTTTTTGCCAAGCACTTTGATGGAATAAAAATGACATTCCGGTGCAACACCACAGTAGAGTCCGTTTGAGACGGAGCCGTTACCGGTCAAAATGCCGGTAGTGTGTGTTCCATGTCCATTGTCATCGTAATAGTGTGTTTTATGATTGACCAGATCCAGAAAACCGGCAAGACGATATCCGCCTGCTTTAGAATAAAAATCCGGATGAAAATCAATGCCTGTATCCAATATAGCAACACCGATCCCCTGCCCGGTCAGACCATGTTGTCTGGCATAATCTAAATGAATGATAGAAGAGACTCGGTTCATAGAGCCCTCCTTTCGGGTGGTAATTTGTTTTCTATTATTGTATGCATACGGAAGGTGGTACGGAAGTGGGGATTTACAAGTAAAGTGATATTCTGTTAAAATATAAAGTTAGTTGCCGGCAATGAAAGTTGGCGAGTTTGGAAAGGAATAAAAAAATCGTATGAAACAGTTAGGTTACTATGTATTTGCGGGAATATATAATTTGCATCGAAAATTTGCGAAGGTGCATAATAAAGTTGTGCTTTTTAATGGACATAACCATGGGCTGAATGGTAATTTGGAGTTGGTGTCCGAGGAGATTACAAAACGTGATCGGGATTGTCAGATTGTGGCATTTAGCAAGCAGGATCTCTTTCATCCGAACGGAGGGATATGTTCTAAGATTAAGGGAATACTGTGTTTTTTTGTAAAAGTACCGTGGAATATGGCAGATGCCGGGAAGATCTTTCTTAATGACAATCTGCTTCCGCTTGCCTATATGCATACGGAGGGGCAGCAGATTATTCAGTTGTGGCATGGTGCCGGTGCGTTTAAGCGATTTGGTCTTTCTACAGAAGAAGATCCGAATGTTCGTAAACAGGTTGCTGAGGCTAATAAGCATGTGACACATCTGTTTGTCACTTCGACGCAGATCATACCGTATTATAGTGAGGCTTTTGCCATTCCGACAGATCGCATTTATGCAACGGGCATTCCGGTTTTGGATGCGTATTTTGATGAAGAGGACAAGAAAAGACGAGCAGAGAATGTATATCGTCAGTATCCGGTCCTTCGTGATAAAAAGGTATTATTGTATGCGCCGACGTTTCGGGCAACGGCAGAGGAAAATGCACAATTATTGGAAAAATTTGACATTGCAAAAATCTGTCAGACACTTGGAGATGATTGGTATGTTCTTGTTAAACTTCATCCGAAATTTCCGTCAGAAAATATTACCTTGCATGAACATTGCCTGAATATGACAGACTATAGTGATATAACAGATCTTTATATGGTCGCAGATTGTTTGGTCACAGATTATTCTTCAACCGTTGTGGAATATGTGCTTTTAGATAAGCCGATTATATTATTTGCCTATGACCTTGACAAATATGACCGCGGTTTTTATCGTGACTATCGTTCGACGGTTCCGGGTGATATTGCGTATTCGACAGAAGAACTTTTGCAGCTTTTGCAAAAAAATGTGGATAATGCTCAAAAACGCCAAGATTTTGCCAAATTACAGTATGATTATATAGAAGGCGGATCTCTTGACAGGGTATTTGCAATATTACAAAAAAGAGTAGAGCATGGAGGATGAAGCATTATGTTACAGTTGTTTGACAGCATCAGAAAATGGAAAGCCAGAATAGCGGTTATGATCGTTGCTGCACTTGTCTGCAGTCTTTTGGGAGGGTTTACGGCTGCCCCAATGGCAAAGGCAGAGGAGACCGGTGAGGAAATCTATACACCGGATAGAGTAGATTTGATCGCACCGGTGGAGGGTGCTGTATTTTTGGAAGAGAAAGATGTGCTGACCGGGTTGGAAGTAACAGAAACGACCACGGACTCGATCACGGTAGCATGGGATGAAATGCCCGGAATGACATCGTATCTTGTGTATTATTATGATTTTGAGAAGTCTGCTTATGTTTTTTTAGATGAGACGAAAGAGCAGAAATATACATGGAAAGACCGAAAAGCCGGTGATGAATTTTATATCACAGTGTGTGCCTATCGTCAGTCAAGCGGAGAACAGAGCCACTTTGCAGAACCGGTTCACACGTTTACCCGGCCGGAAGCACTTACGACATTTTCGATCATAAAAAATGCTTCCACATCGATCACACTTGGCTGGGAGAAGGTGGAGAGTGCGACCGGATATTTGATCTACCGCACAGAAGCAAATGGCGTAGAAAAAAAAGTTGGAAGCACAACGACATTAGAATATAAAGATGCCGGTTTGAAATCGGGTGTCACATACCGTTACCGCATTCGAACGTATTTTGCTGATGAGGAAAACACAGGAGAATATTCGGAGCAGATTTCGACCACAACGAATCCTGGCAAGCCGTCCATGAAACTTCGTGCCGGAAATGGCCGGGTAAAGCTCACGTGGACAGCGGTAAATGGTGCAACAGGATACCGCATTTATCAGTTTAAGGGTTCGCAGGTGGTTCTTATAGCTGATTTGAAAGGCCAGTCTACGGTTAGCTATATTCGCACCGGGCTCAAAAATGGCACGAAATATTATTATACGATGATAGCGTACCGCACCTATAAGGAGAAAGATTATGAGAGCAGCAAGGCGACAAAGATAAGTGCGAAACCGCTTACAGTGGCAAAGACGAGTACCGGTGCCAAGCTGTATAAATCGAAAAAGGCTTTTTTGAGATCGGCAGCAGTTAAGGCGTGCAGTTTTGTAAAGAAACAGTTAAACTATGCAAAGAGCATCGTTTTGCCGGGAATGACCAATACTAATGTTTTGGAATTTGGAAGTAAAACAATGGTTCCACAGGGGATGACGTTTGCCGGCTCGTATTTACTCGTCAGTGCTTATGACAGCAAGAGAATCGATAATTCCGTGGTATATGTTATGAGCAGATCCAGTAAAAAACTGTTGACGACCGTTGTATTGCCAAATAAGACACATGCGGGTGGACTTGCTTATGACGGGCGTAATCTTTGGATATGCCAGTCGACATATCTGCGCAGCATACCGTTTGCTCAGATCAAAAAAGCGGCTATCGCCAAAAAGAAATATTTGGAGATCAAGGCGTACGGGACCAAGAATTCGTTAGGGCAGCAGGCGGCTGCTGTAACGTATTATAAGGGATTTTTGTGGGTGGCTTCGTATAGCGAAATTAATTCAGGCTATTTGGGCTCCTATCGAATCGCAGACAAAAACGGCAAGCCGGTGCTTACCGTTTGTGGGCGTATTAAGCTTCCAAATCGTGTACAGGGATTAACGTTTACTTCGAATGGGCGATTGATCCTGTCGAGATCTTGTCAGACCAATTCGACAAAACGAGGATATCTGCATCAGCTGGATGTGTACAAACCGAATCTGAAAAAAGCCAGAGCCGGCAAGATCACACTTGGCAAACGCAATAAAGTGATCAATATGCCGTCGATGAATGAGGAGATTGCAGTAAGTGGTAAGTATTTATATGTAAATTTTGAATCGGTACAGTTTACTTCAGCTACGAAGCGGGTTGACCGGATCTGTGCTTTTAAGGTGGCTGCTGTGACAAAAAAGCAAAAGGCAAAGAAAAGTACGAAGAAAAGAACGAAGAAGTAATATGGAGGACACCTGTAACAGCGCGTGAAAAAATATTGATGGGCTGACAGGCTGAGAAAGGAATGGAGAGATAGCGTGATAAAAAATCTGCAGGCTGTTGCTGATGTGACAAAAACAGACCGATCGGTTGTCTATGAACTGACGGTATCCGGAAAGTTAAAAGGATACAAAACGACGGCGGCGAGAATGCATATGCTGCTTAGTTTTGTACAGGACATCGACGGACAAAAGAAAAAGCAACGGTATTATCCAATGTTTGTAGAATGCACAATGACTAAGGAGGAAGATTGCAAGTTTATAGGCACCTCCAAAGTGGAGTTGGCGTACGTGTTTGCGGATAAAAAAGGATTACAGCCTGACCGGAATGTGTCGGTTTCACTTTGTTATGTGGATCAGAATATGCAGTGGCAGGAAATAGAAGTTTCAAGGGATCTGCGGGGAGAGCAGTTTTTTGACTTATATCAGCAACCACGTGTTTTGATCAGAATAGCTAAGCTGGCGTTGTTTGGTCTGTGTACAGTGTTGCTTCCGGTATGGTTGTGTTCCGGTTGGCTTGCCTCGAAAGGAATTGGTAAGCTTAGCCCGAGAGCACAGAAAGCATCCGGTAAAAAGGCAATTTTTTATCATGCAAATGATATGGTAAAGGCGTGGACGGGATATGATTATAGTGTTCGCGATCACAAAACCAGATATTTTGCCAGACAGTATGCTCGTGCCGTAAAACAGATCGCTACGCCGGAGGGTGTGTTATTTCTGTCGGAAAGACAGGTGGATGCAGGCGGTAATCTGGACCGGGTTCGGAGTCTTTTGCAGGAAGAGGGAAAGACAGAGTTAAAAGAGTTTTTGACAACGAAGACAGTAGATAAACTGACTTTGGGGGAACTGAAAAAAAGTGCATATCTCGCAGCGGGGGCAAAGGTGATCGTTTTAGAAGATTTTGTGCCGCAGCTGGGGGCACTCAACGTCAGACAGGAGACTGAGGTGCTGCAATTGTGGCATGCTTGTGGCGCATTTAAGCTGTTTGGGTTGTCAGAGCTTGGGCTTACGGATCTGGCGCAGAATACGAGAAATCATAGAACATATACACGGGCGATCGTCAGTGGATCTGCAATGGCACCGTTTTACAGTGAAGCCTTTGGTATGCACATTAATAATATTCGTCAGACAGGCATACCACGTACCGATGTATTTTTTGATGGGGAGTATCGCAAAGAAACGGTTGCGGCTCTTTATGAGCGTTATCCGCAGTGGAAAGACAAAAAAATCATGCTCTTTGCACCGACTTTTCGTGGAAGTGGTAATAAAACGGCGTTTTATCCGATGGAACGATTTCCGATCGATCTTGTGATGAATGCATTACCGCCGGATACCGTGTTGCTTGTAAAGCAGCATCCTTTCGTACATTCCGATCTTTCGATGTACCGGGAATGCGATTTTGCCGATCGTCTCTTTGATCTGACCGGCAAAGAAAATATTAATGATCTGTTATTTATCACTGATCTGTTGGTGACAGACTATAGCTCGTCTATTTTTGAGGCAGCATTGATAGATATTCCAATGATCTTTTATGCGTTTGATCTTGAGGAGTATTTGAGAGAGAGAGATCTTTATTTTGATTTCGCAGAGTTTGTACCGGGTGAGATCGTAGAAGATCTGCAGACGCTGATAAGTAGGATGAAGGAAGTGCTTATCAGTCCGGCGAAAACTTCTGTGGATGATTCTTTTCGTCAATTTTTCTTAGGCCTGTTGGATGGCAGTTCCACACGCCGAACGACAGATCTGATCTATGACATGTTAGATGGTACGGATCAGCCGACATATATTAACTAGCGAAGCAATGATGTGCCTGCGGCAGGATGAAATTGTTATCAGTCTGCGGGAACGGAAAGGAATGTGGGATCCGTGGATCAGATCAAGATGAAAGATCTTCAGACAGAGGCAGAAAAGAAACCATTTGCAGCAGCGGTTAAGGCACTGTGGATCGAGATGTTTGAAGATAAAGAGAGTTATGTAGATCATTACATGAGCAGCACCTGGAAACACAACCGGGTGCTGCTTTTGCTGCGTGGAGAGGAAATTGTATCGATGTTGCATCTTAATCCGTACACTTGCATTGTGCAGGGCGAGCAGCTCGATCTGCACTACATTGTGGGTGTTTGCACGAAGAAAGCAGAACAGGGAAAAGGATACATGGGGCAGTTGGTTACGGAGGCACTTCGTATCTGCAAAGAGGACGGGGAGCCGTTTACGTATCTGATGCCGGCGGCAGAGGCAATCTACCGTCCGTATGACTTTGTGTCAGCGGGATGGTGTGATAAGTTCGTGATAGAAGCAGAAGAAGTAGAAGAAGTAGAAGAAGTAGAAGAAGCAGCCCCATCCCTGCCACAGGCACGATGGGATGTTGCTGTGCCGGAACTTGGACAGGCGGGATCAATACAAAATGTCGGAAATCATACATTACAGATATGCCCGTTTGATCGTTGGACGGCGGGACAGACGAAGCAACTGGAGAGTTTTGTGGCAGAGCTGCCGATGGATATGCACGCAGCATGGACGGCGGCATATTTTGCAGAAACAGATCAGCAGATGAAATGCTACGACGGAGAGCTGGTTGCAGTGTGGGATCAGGAAAAACCGATCGCAATTGCCGCCTATCTGTGTGAGGAAGATCAAAGTGAGGCAGAGATCACTCATGTATTGGCAGCAAAGCAGTATCAGAAGTTGGTGTGCAGGCAGTTGGCAGAATATGTACGGAAACGTTTGAACAAGCAGGATATACGTCTTGTTTGTAATCTGCCGGCGTACTCTTTTGATGCAGAAAGAATGTATTGCACGACAATGATACGACCGCTGCAAGAGGAATGGTTTGCAAAGAGAATTTCTCCTGCGGATGGTGATTGTATGAATATACAAATTTTGGTAAAATTATGGTTACAGGGAGTGATGATATATACTCCGGAATTAGTATGAGCCGTACAATGGGATACAAGAAGTACAGTGTCTGCTATATACAAATAACATCATGGAGGATCAGAATATGACCTATAAAAAATGGGACAAAGAATTGAATAAACTGCAGGAGGGAACCGGTAAATACGAATGGGATGAGCTGGAAGAACTGATTACAGATGCTTACGAAGAGGAAGAGCTGACAGATGAACAGTTTGATATGCTGATGCAAAAGCTAATGGGTATTGAATGCGAGTAAAGATGGGCTTTTCGTTACTTGATTTTGAATGAAAAAAATCGTATACTACAATACAAAGTGTTTCGATGATGACAATACAAAAGTTACATACTCCCACGGCTGGCGGCCCATATATACGGGTTGTTGGACACATGAGTGGTTAGGAGGCTGCATATGGAAGACAACAAAATGGGACAATTGGGGTTTAAGATTGATACGGGGGAGTTGGCAACAAGTACGATTCCGGAGGATTTTACAGCACCGGAGGAGTTATATAAAAAGTTAATTACAATGATCCGTAAATATCATCCGTCAGATGATATTTCGATGATCGAGAAAGCGTATCAGATCGCATCAAAGGCGCATGAGGGGCAGCTTCGTAAATCGGGGGAACCATATATCATCCATCCGATCTGTGTCTGTTTGATACTTGCGGAATTGGAACTTGATAAGGAGACGATCGTTGCCGGGATGCTTCATGATGTTGTTGAGGATACCGTTATGACCGGACCGGAGATCGCAGCAGAGTTTGGAGATGAGGTTGCTCTGTTGGTCGATGGTGTGACGAAATTGACACAGATCGACTATGTGGCCGATAAAGTTGAAATGCAGGCAGAGAATCTGCGTAAGATGTTTCTTGCGATGGCAAAAGATATTCGTGTGATCTTGATCAAGTTAGCCGATCGCCTGCACAATATGCGCACAATGCAGTACCAGACGCCGATCAAGCAAAAAGAGAAATCAACAGAGACATTAGATATTTACGCACCGATTGCGGATAGACTCGGTATTTCCAAAGTTAAGGTCGAGTTGGATGATCTGTCGTTTAAATATTTAGAGCCTGAAATGTACAAACAGCTCGAAGAAAGCCTGGAGCAGGGCAAAGTGAAGCGGCACGAGTTTATCGCCAAGATCGTGGCAGAGGTGCGCAGTCACATTGCAGCGGCCGGGATCAAAGCGACAATCGATGGACGCGCAAAGCATTATTTTAGTATTTATAAGAAAATGGTTACCCAGAATAAAAAATTGGATCAGATCTATGATCTGTTCGCTGTGCGTATCATTGTAGACACAGAGAGAGATTGTTATACGGCGTTAGGTGTTATTCATGAGATTTATAAACCGATACCTGGTCGATTCAAAGATTATATCGCAATGCCAAAGCCGAACAATTATCAGTCGCTTCATACGACATTGATCGGTTCGGAAGGACAACCGTTTGAGATACAGATCCGTACGTACGAGATGCATCGTACCGCAGAATATGGTATCGCAGCACATTGGAAATACAAAGAAAATCAATATGGACAGGATACTTCCAAGAGTGAGGAAGAAAAGCTTTCCTGGCTGCGCCGTATTTTGGAATGGCAGCGTGATATGTCGGATAATAAGGAGTTTTTAAGTCTGCTTAAAAGCGATCTGGATCTGTTCTCCGACTATGTATATTGCTTTACGAAAGATGGTGATGTCAAGAATCTGCCTGCAGGTTCGACACCGATCGATTTTGCGTACGCAGTACACAGTGCGGTTGGTAACCGCATGGTAGGTGCCAGAGTGAATGGCAATCTGGTGACAATTGATTATCATATTCAAAATGGTGACCGTGTGGAGATCATCACGTCACAAAATTCCAGAGGTCCAAGCCGCGACTGGCTGTCTATTGTCAAAAGCACACAGGCCAAAAATAAGATCAATCAGTGGTTTCGAACGCAGTTTAAGGAAGAAAATATACTGCGTGGCAAGGAATTGTTAACGAATTATTGTAAAGCGCAAGGAATTGTACTTACGGATCTGGTCAAACCGGAATATACGCAGGCTTGTATGAAAAAGTATGGTTTCCGTGATTGGGATTCTGTCTTGGCTGCACTTGGTCATGGTGGTCTGAAAGAGGGACAGGTGATCAATAAGCTGCAGGACGCTTATCGTAAGAAAAATCCGCAGTTTGCAACGGATAAAGATATATTAGAAGCAGTAGGAAAAAATAATGCATCATCCAATGGTCAGACGGGAGCAATGGCAGCGATCAAGTCCAAGAGTGGTATTGTAGTTGCAGGGCTGGATGATGTTTCTGTACGTTTTTCACGTTGCTGCAGTCCGGTGCCGGGAGACGAGATCATTGGTTTTGTCACAAGAGGTCGTGGCGTATCCATTCATCGTACAGATTGTGTGAATGTAATGAACATGAATGAGGCGGATCGTCAGCGAATTATCGAGGCAGAATGGCAGGTGACTCCGGATAAAGAGGAAAATGAGCTGTATGATACCGAACTGGTTATTTATGCATATGACCGAATTGGTGTATTGTTAGACCTGACCAAAGTATTTACGGAAAGCGGTATTACGATCAATAATGTCAATTCCCGTACGAGTAAACAGGGCATTGCAACGATCACGATCGGATTTGCGATTCGTAGTGTAGAAGCGCTGCATGTGCTAACCGCAAAACTGCGTCAGGTAGAGAGTGTTAAGGATATACAAAGAACACATTCATAAAAAGGAGTAATTATGAGTCGATTGATTTGTAAATTTCAAGTGGTGGGACCGGTACAGACAAACTGTTATTTTTTGTATCGTGAGGATACAAAAGACTGTGTGATCGTGGATCCGGGAGATGAAGCAAAACGTATTAAAAAGTTTATAGAAGATCAGGAATTACATCCGGTTGCCATCTTGCTGACACACGGACATTTTGACCATGTTATGGCAGTGGATAGCGTGCGTGCGGCATATCATATTCCGGTGTATGCGGCAGAAGCAGAAAAGGAGACAATGCAGGATGCGTCCCTCAATCTTTCCATCAATATGGGCGGTGCCATGTTGTCCATAGAAGCAGATCACTGGTTGAAAGATGGGGAGACGATCACTTTATTAGATCAGGAAGTGCGCTGCATTTTGACTCCGGGACATACGGTGGGCGGTATGTGTTTTTATTTTCCGAAGGCGGGAATGCTTTTTTCCGGAGATACACTTTTCCAGGAATCGGTCGGCAGGACTGATTTTCCGGGAGGAAGTATGTCAGAGATCGTGCGGTCGATCCGTGAAAAATTATTTGTTCTTCCGGATGCCGTGCAGGTGTATCCGGGGCATGGACTTATGACATCGATCAAAAATGAAAAGATGTTTAATCCATTTGCAGTAGAATGATTTTCGGACATGGAGGATTAAGATGATAGGATTTACATTGTCTGAAAAAGAGTTTGACTATGAACTACAGGCGTTGGCAACCGGATTTTTCCCGGGAAAACGCACACAAATAAATGGGGAATCAGGAGACCTCCATATTGCCATTGATTATGGTGATGCGGAGATTTCTGTTTGTGTGGAGACAAAAGCCGGACGTAAATCGTCGAGTGCAGCAGTAACCGGAGATGACGACTGGCACAAAAAAGAGGGGAAGCTTGCGCACCCATATCGGACGTATTACAAAAATATCGTTAAAAAATTAGTATTTACAGTGCTCCGTGATTTCCCGGAAGAATGGCTGCCGGAGGGCTTTGAACGACGACTTCCGGTTTGGGGCACGATGACAGGGGTACGTCCGACAAAGATTCCGATGAATATGTTGCTAGAGGGACGTGAGCGAACGGAAGTCATGGAAATATTGCAGAACGTTTATTGTTGCAGTGAGCAAAAGGCTGCGCTTGGAACTGAGATTGCTGCAAGAGAGGCAGCTCTGCTGCAGCAAAATGAATATCAGGACGGATATAGTTTGTATGTTGGTATTCCGTTTTGCCCGACCACCTGTTTGTATTGTTCCTTTCCGTCGTATCCGTGCGATCGTTTTGGTCATTTGCGGGACGATTATGTGGCAGCACTGCAGCGGGAGATCAAGGGAACGGCAAAGTTGATGCAGGGAAAGCGGCTGACAAGTGTATATATGGGTGGTGGGACACCCACAACATTATCACCGGAGCAGCTTCGTACTGTGATAAAGACGATGCAGGAGTATTTTCCGATGGACACGTCTGTAGAGTTTACAGTGGAAGCGGGAAGACCGGATAGCATTACGGAGGACAAATTGTTGGCTCTGCGTGAGTGTGGTGTAGACCGGATCTCGGTCAATCCGCAGACAATGCAGCAAAAGACGTTGGATCTGATCGGAAGAAGGCATACGGTCGATCAGACGATACAGGCATTTGAGCTGGCAAGAAAGCTTGGATTTACCAATATTAATATGGACCTGATCATTGGTCTGCCGGGAGAAGAGCTGTCCGATTTTGAGGATACATTGCGTCAGGTGAAGCAGTTGGCACCGGATAGTTTGACGATCCATTCCTTAGTGATCAAGCGAGCTTCGAGACTGCGGAGTGTCTTGGAAGAACAGGGCGCATTGGGGGAGACGGAGCAGATACGCGGCAGACGGATGGAGCAGATGTTGGCTCGCGGGGAGCAGTTTGCCGGAGAACAGGGATATCTGCCGTATTATATGTACCGCCAAAAGAATTCTGCCGGTCATGCCGGAAGTGGTGGCCAGGAAAATATTGGATATGCAAAACCGGGGAGCGAATGTTTGTATAACATTTTGATCATGGAGGAGATGCAGTCGATCGTTGCGTTAGGAGCAGGTGCATCAACGAAGAAATATCATAGTGACCGGGGACAGGTAAGCCGGATTGAAAATGTGAAGAGTGTTACGGATTATATTTCCCGTGTGGATGAAATGATCGAGCGCAAAAAGCGTGCGCTTGAAAGATAGAGGGATTTGTTGTAAGATAGGAAACGAAAATTAGAATTACCGTGCAGGAAAGGGATTCCTGCAGCAGAGATTGGAGGAACTATGGCTGAGTCGATGAAGGGCTTAAAACGCACATGCCGTTGTGCAGAGCTGAGTGAACAGAATATTGGAGATACCGTTACCGTGATGGGATGGGTACAAAAACAGAGAAATAAAGGTGGCATTATATTTGTCGATCTGAGAGATCGTTCCGGTATTTTGCAGTTGATCTTCGAGGAGAGCGAGATCGGCAGTGAGGGATTTGCAAAAGCAGAGAAGCTGCGCAGCGAGTTTGTTGTGGCTGTGACCGGTGAAGTGACAGCACGTTCCGGTGCCGTGAATGATAAACTGGCAACCGGTAAGATCGAGGTTCGTGCTAAAGCAATTCGTGTGTTATCAGAGTCTGAGACACCGCCATTCCCGATTGAGGCAGACAGCAAGACCAAAGAAGACATTCGATTAAAATATCGTTATTTGGATCTGCGCAGACCGGATCTGCAGCGCAATTTGATCATGCGCAGTCGTGTGGCAACATTGATCCGTCAATTTTTGGCAGACGAAGGATTTTTAGAGATCGAGACACCGATGCTTACCAAGAGTACACCGGAGGGTGCCAGAGATTATCTTGTGCCAAGTCGTGTGCATCCGGGTAATTTCTATGCACTGCCACAGTCTCCACAGTTGTTTAAGCAGCTTTTGATGTGCTCCGGTTATGATCGTTATTTCCAGATTGCCCGCTGTTTCCGAGATGAGGATCTGCGTGCAGACCGTCAGCCGGAATTTACACAGGTCGATATGGAGTTATCTTTTGTGGATGAGGATGATGTGATGGACGTCAATGAGAGACTTCTTCAGAAGATTTTCAAAGAAGTGCTGGATGTTGATGTAGAACTCCCAATTCAGAGAATGACTTGGCAGGAAGCGATGGATCGTTTTGGTTCAGACAAGCCGGATCTTCGTTTTGGCATGGAGTTACATGATGTTTCTGATGTCGTGAAGGGATGCGGTTTCGGCGTATTTACCGGCGCATTGGAAAATGGCGGTTCCGTTCGCGGTATCAATGCAAAAGGTCAGGGGGCAATGCCTCGTAAGAAGATCGATGCATTAGTGAAGTTTGCCAAAGATTTTGGCGCAAAGGGACTGGCGTATCTGTGCATTAATGAAGATGGCACATATAAATCTTCGTTTGCAAAGTTTATGACAGAGGAAGAGTTAGATGCACTGGTTAAGGCAATGGATGGAGAAGCCGGTGATCTGTTGTTATTTGCAGCAGACAAGAACAAGATCGTTTGGGATGTTCTTGGTAATCTGCGTTTAGAGATCGCACGCAATCTTGATCTGTTGGATAAAAATGTATATAAATTCCTTTGGGTTACTGAGTTCCCAGAGTTTGAATATTCGGAAGAGCAGGGTCGTTATGTAGCAATGCATCATCCGTTCACGATGCCAATGGAAGAAGATATTCCATTGTTAAAGACAAATCCGGAGAAAGTACGCGCCAGAGCATACGATATCGTGCTGAACGGTACCGAGCTTGGTGGTGGTTCTATCCGTATTCATCAGGACGATGTACAGGAAACGATGTTTGAGGCACTAGGCTTTACCAAAGAAAAAGCGAACGAACAGTTTGGCTTCCTCATCAATGCATTCAAGTATGGTGTTCCGCCACATGCAGGTCTTGCATATGGTCTGGATCGTTTGATCATGCTTATGGCGAAGCAGGACAGCATCCGTGACGTCATCGCCTTTCCAAAGGTAAAAGATGCTTCTTGTCTTATGACCGATGCGCCAAATGCTGTAGATGATAAGCAGTTGCAGGAGTTATGCTTAGACGTTGTAAAAAATGAGGAAGAAGAGTGAGAAAAGAAGCTTATGAACGAATCTTTGCGTGTATTCAAAAAACACGTTATGGAGTGAAGATCATAAATGGAATAAGTACGGCTATCACATATGTGACAGCCGTGCTGTATTTTAGCGTTTTATTTTGGCTGGTCTGGAAGGAAAGCTATCGTGACGCTTGTGTTACGATAGCCGTGCCGGCAGTATCTTTTATACTTATAAGCGTTTTTCGTGCCAAATTAAATGCACGCAGACCTTATGAGGTATATCAGTTTCAACCATTGATCCCGAAGGATAAGTGCGGAAATTCCTTTCCGAGCAGACATGTATTTTCTATTTTTGTGATCGGTACGACAATTGCTTGGCAGTGTATGTGGGCAGCGGTGATCGTCTGGGCTTTGGGTATCGTCCTTGCGGTGACTCGTGTGGCCGGTGGCGTACATTTTCCAAAAGATGTGATCGCCGGAATGTGTATCGGCATAATTTTGGGAGCAGCCTGCCGGTTCTTTTTGTATTGATAAGCGGAAACAGCAAAAGAGAGTGATATTTGTTATCTTTACAGATGACAGATATCACTCTTTGCTTTGTAGGAGACAGATCACTGCTAATGCAGTCTATCTCCGGAAACTGCCGGCATTATTTGCCTGCCATTTCCTGCTCCTGACGCTTGATCATCTGGCGAACCATCTCGCCACCAACGGAACCGTTCTGCTTAGAAGTAAGGTCACCGTTGTAACCGTTCTTCAAAGGTACGCCTAATTCGTTAGCTACCTCCATTTTGAATTTGTCCATTGCTTCCTTAGCCTGTGGCACTTCCATTCTGGAACTGTTATTGTTTGTCATGGTTTTTAACCTCCTTTATATTTGTCCGACATCTTTGATTTCGAACAGATAAATCCTGCCCAAATTGATAGCTGCCGGGATTTGATAAGTGTTTTTTCACGCTTATCATGGTACTAGTATGCGATAATGCAAAAAAAATATGTTGGCAGATATAGGAAAAAGATTGTTTTTTTTGAGAATTATGGTACAATAAACTTATATGGGTTCATTTTGAGAGATGGACTTTAGAATATGTTAATGGAGGATACTTATTATGAAGCATATCAAGACATTGAATCGTGCAAATCTGAGTGCTACTGCGAAAAAGGGTGGATGCGGCAAATGTCAGGCATCTTGCCAGTCTGCATGCAAGACTTCTTGTACAGTAGGAAATCAGAAGTGTGCAAATGAGGAAAATAAATAATTTTCTTCAGATCAAGAATGATAAATGGCTGTTACAAATACTGTAACAGCCATTTTGTTGACACAAACGAAAAGAAGTATAGAAATGAGGATAAATATATGATACACAAATTTAAAGCGAAAGGCTTGAATATTTTGCTCGATGTCAACAGTGGTGGAGTACATTTGATCGATGATGTGACATATGATCTGTTAGACCATGCACAGCCGCCTTTTGAGGAAGAATGTCCGACAAAATATATTGATGCGTTGAAGACAGATTATTCCGAGGAAGAGATTAAAGAGTCTTATGCAGATATTGTTGCTCTGTATCACGACAAGCTGTTGTTTAGTGAGGATATTTACGGAGATTTTGCAAATACAGCAGTAGAGTCTCCGATCAAGGCAATGTGCCTGCATATTGCACACGACTGTAATCTGCGCTGTAAGTATTGCTTTGCTTCTACGGGAGATTTCGGTACAGGACGTAAGTTGATGCCGTTAGAAGTAGGCATTGCGGCAATTGACTTTTTGTTAGAGCACTCGATCGGACGTGAGAATTTGGAGGTTGATTTCTTTGGTGGAGAGCCTTTGATGAATTTTGAGGTAGTCAAAGAGATCGTGAAGTATGCTCGCAGCAAAGAAGAAGAATATCATAAAAATTTCCGTTTTACGATCACAACGAATGGCATGTTGTTGACCGATGACAAGATTGATTATATCAATGAAGAAATGTCTAATGTCGTATTGTCTATCGACGGCCGTAAAGAAGTCAATGACCGTATGCGTGTAAAAGTGGATGGCAGCGGGTGTTATGACCGCATTGTAGATAACTATAAGAAGTTAGTTGAGAAGCGCGGTGATAAGGAATATTATGTGCGTGGAACGTATACGAAATACAATTTGGACTTTTCAGAAGACGTAATGCATTTGTACAATGCAGGATTTGATCAGGTTTCTGTGGAACCGGTTATGGAAGATGAAAGTGTAGAATACGCAATCACAGAGAAAGATTTAGATCAGATCTATGCGGAGTATGACAAATTGGTGGATCAGATTGCGGAGATCAAGGATAACGGTGGAAGTATCAATTTCTTTCATTTCATGATCGATCTGGATCAGGGACCATGTGTGATCAAGAGACTGCGTGGCTGTGGTAGTGGCAACGAGTATGTTGCGATCACGCCGGATGGCGATATTTATCCATGTCATCAGTTTGTAGGTCATGAAGAGTATTGTATGGGTAATTTGGAGCAGGGAACGTTTAACACCGACATTAAAAAAGAATTTGCCGGTGCACATGTATATTCCAAACCGACTTGCCGAGACTGCTGGGCAAAATTCTATTGCAGCGGTGGATGCAATGCGAACAATTATATTTATAATGGGGATATTCATGATGCTTATGAATTATCCTGTAAGATCATGCGCAAGCGTTTAGAGTGTGCGATCCTAAGTCAGGTTCGCGATATGCTGAAATAGGTGAGAGCGCAGAATGTGGTCTGAACAATAACTTTTGATATGGAAAGTTATCATTATGTGGAAAAAATCCCGGTAACTGAATTGAAGTTTACCGGGATTTCTTTCTTTGTAAATAGTTAGGTAATAATACCTAATCTATCAGCATTTCTAATAAATTTACATTCGTTGGCATATAAAATGCAGGAATCGGATAATTCTCATCATTGTAATTTCCTTTGGCAAAAATAGAACAGATCTGCTCGTGTGTCTCTGTAGTATAAACCAGAGACAGTACTCTTGCTAAATGATTAAACATCAATGGAGAGATGCATACGCCCCATTCTTCCGAATCATTTTCGTCAAATAGCTTTGGTGTGATGGCTAATGTCTTGCCATTTTTAGTATTTGTGGCTGTCAATTTCAAAAATCCGGTCTGAGGATCCGTCGTGCAGCTTAAAGTACAGATTTCTTCGATATTCTCTCGGAAATGCACTGTCTCCAATAAAGAAGAATTCACATCATTTAGTGGATTGCATAAATCCTTAATGATCTGTTGCTTATCGCTTGTAATAAGATATATTAATTTGTCGATGCTCTTCTGGCTCATGACATCACTGTTAACAGAGCCTTTCTTAGCATTCAAAAAATCAACCAATACATCAATTTCCTCTTGACTGAGTAAGGAATAACTTTGGCTTTGTATGGTATTCATAATCAGTACCTCCCGTTAAATCTATCACACATTTTGCATAATCATAATTATATGCTCATTATACATGGTCTGAGCGTTTGTTTCAACTACGGATTAAAAAAAATAAAAGTGGGGATTCTGAATAAAAAGCAAAGCCAGTGCTTTGCATAACACCACATTGTGAGCAGTTTTCTATAAAGTGAAAAGAAGAGTTTGCACAGAGAAAGGAGCGTGGTCTGGGATGTTAGTAGGACCCAAAAAGAATCCGGTGGAAATTTTAACGCCGGAGGACATTGCTAAGCTGCCGCAGCAGGAACAGCATAAGTGGGAGATCGCTGCAGAACTTGGATTGTTTGATAAAATCATAGAACAGGGCTGGGAGGCTTTGACGGCACGGGAGAGTGGCAGGATCGGAGGAATGTTGGCTGCAGCTCAGAGAAAGAAAAAGTAGTTGACATTCCGACAGGAGTATACTATTTTCTACATGGACACAATTATTTTTGAGGTGACAGATAATGGGACATAAAAAGGAATATGAAGAGAAGCAGCGTCATGGTACGGTAGAACTGCCGCTGGGATTACACAAGATGGAATATCCGGAGGGAACAGACGCTATTTTTTATTTACATTGGCATCAGGAGTTTGAGTTTTTTGTCGTGACAAAGGGCAGTATGCTGTTTAGGGTCGATGAGAGAGAATATATGCTCCGCAAGGGAGATGGTATCTTTATCAATTCGAATCAGCTGCATTCTGCCAAAACAATAGATGGTCATGCATGTGCTTTTTTTGCGGTGGATTTTTCCTATCAGATATTAGCAGAGGATATTCATAGTCGTTTTGCTCAAAAATATATCCGACCGGTACTGAATGGTGAGACGGAGTTTGCAGTTTATCTGGCAGGAGATGGAGAACAGTGGCAGCAGGAAGTGATCAGCTTGCTGCAGGATATCGGAGTGTGTCCGGAGCATGATCTAACCGATTATGAACTCTTGGTTCGCAGTCGGATCTATGCAGTATGGGATCAGATGACACATCATGCAGCATATACAATGCGGGAAAAATCCGGGAAACACTCTTCGGAGCGTCTTGCACCGGTCGTAGAGTATATGCATCAGAATTACGCTTATGAGATCACGTTAGCAGAGCTGGCGGCACTTTTGCCTATGAGCGAAGGTCAATTCTGTCGTGTTTTTAAGCAGGTGATGAAGCTTTCGCCAATGCAGTATTTAATGCGATATCGTATTTTACAAAGCTGCAGGATGCTGCAAGACACGGATAAAAAAGTTGGGGAGATTGCCAATTTGTCAGGTTTTAATAATATCAGTTATTTTAACAAAGTATTTTTGAATACGATCGGGTGTACTCCAAAAGAGTATCGTGCGAATAGTATGTATTGATGGAGGAATGAGGATGGTTTATTATAAAACGATTTTAGAGGCAGCAAAGCATTTTGAAGAGAAGAAAGCGTTCTTGTTCGACATGGATGGACTGATATTTGACACAGAACAATTATTCATGGAGCAGCTTGCAATCGTCATGAAAGAACATGGATATACTTTGACAAAAGAGTTTTATATACAAAGTCTTGGGTTGACGGGAGAAACCCTGAAAAGCCTGATGTGTGGTGCGTATGGGGAAGAGTATCCTTTTGCAGAACTTAGCACAGAGAGCCGCAGAAGGGTCAGTATCGTTGCTGAGACAGTGGGACTGAGGGTAAAGCCTGGAATCCGGCAATTGCTCGGGTGGCTGTGTGAGCATCATAAGAACTGTGCGGTCGTTTCTTCCACGCACGCAAAATATGTACGAAAATACTTAGAATATGCGGGGATAGATTCTTATTTTAAGGAAGTGATCGGTGGAGATATGGTGGAAAGATCCAAGCCGGAGCCGGATATTTTTCTTTTGGGCTGTGAAAAGACCGGGGTAACGCCAGAGGAGGCGGTGGTTCTGGAAGATTCTGAAAATGGTATTCGCAGTGCGTCAAGAGCCGGGATCGCGACGATCTGTGTGCCGGATCTAAAATATCCGGGAGAACAGGTGCTGCCGCTGATCGATGTTATTGTCACAGCCGGAGAAATAACGGAATGACCGGATCATTTTTTGGAACAGTGTCGAAATAATACTATGCAGCTTATCAGAGAGATCACACCGATCAAAGTGCACAATGTCGAAACCGTGCCGAGCGTGAGAACTGCATAGTCAAAATGCATCAGACATTGTCGGATGCACAGAAAATCCAAAATACATATAATAAACATTGCGATCAGCAGATAAATGCGGATCGTTACTAAATGGGGGCGAAGCGGTGTATTGCCCCTGCTTTCCGTATAATGTCGAATTGCAGATGCAGTTCGGCTTTTTTGATGGGCAACGGTATACCAGCCGACCGCAAAAAATGAGATGCAGTGGCTTTCGTACAATACATTGTGTACACCGGATAAAAACATCATACTGACAAACCACAGAAAGATATTTTGTAATGATGCAAATTTTGTGATCTGTTGGAAATACGATTGATATACAAAGAACAGGAGGAAGGAGAGTATTGCAGCGGTTACGGTGGAGATGAGCTGCAGACGTCCTGCTTTTTGACGCAGTGTGGTCGTATCTGAAACGGAACCGCTAAGCAATGTGCGAAGTCTGCGGCGGCAAATAGACGGAATGCCGTAAAAACAGACACAGACAATAGCGCAGACACAGTAAGCCACTGCCAGAGGAAAGGCGATCAGTCTGCGTACCACCCACAAAAGACAACAGATAGGAAGCAGTACACTGACAGCTCCTGTCAGATCGCTTAAAAGGAGATACAGACAGGAGAGCGGCTGGTGGCTGCGTACGATGTCTTTGCAGTAACGCTGCAGATTGAACCCTCGGAATCGGTTTGGCGCAATCCCTGCTCTTGCTGCCTGTGCACTGCGCGTTTGTTCGCGTTCTATTTCGTCGTTTATTTGCTGCTCCGTCAAAATAGAACCTGCTTCTTTGCGAAACAGCGCAGCAAAATCACGATCTGTGACGGGTGTATCTTGTACCATAGATTATCCTCATTTCCAGTAGGAATGCGTTTGCATTGTACTATATTTGTGATTCGTAAACGGGGACATTAACGGCTCAGACCGGATTGGAGAAAGGGTTTGATAAATTCATATTGCTTTTGACCGGAAGCAGATAAATTCTCTGTGAACAGCTCCGTAAGTAACTCATTCTCCTCTGCGGTGAAACGGATGTTTTCACGATCTATCTGCGTTTTCCATTCCATCAGTGCCGGAAGTGCTTCTGTGATCGTGTGTCCCTGCAGATGACCAGTCAACTGTAAGATCATTTCCTGCTTTTTAGGATCCAGAGAACGGAATTTTTCATTGTTCTGCCATGGGTGAAGTTGTTGTGTCATAGGCGTTCCTTTCTGGTGACTGGCACCGTCCATTATACATGATTTGTTGAAATTGTTCAAAGGTGGATTTTTGCTCCGGCGCAAGCTGAGATAACAAAAATTCCATCAATTGACTGTTGGGTGAATTGCTGCCGGTGGCTGTAAGATCAGCTGCGGGATGTGATTTTTGAAATTCCCGATAGCTTCGAAACAGGCGGTTAGCTTGTAAAACATTTAAGACAGTCTGGACAAAATCAGCTTCTTTTGGAGTACAGTACTCACGAATACATTGCAGCATTGTCTCAGGATTTGGTGTGAAATCCGGTGCAGACGGCTGGTCCTCTAATGAGAGTCCGGCAGCCTCCAGACTATACCGTTCATCGCTTTGCCCTCTGGCGGTATGGATCAGTGCATCTGCCTGCAGCATGATCTCAATAGCACGCCTGCTTTCCGGCATTGCATAAGGAAGTGCTGCTTTAAGCATTGCCATGTGTCGGTTGTGATCGGGTGGTACTTGCATAGTATTTCCTCCTTTTTTAGGCGATAACTGCAGTATGGATGTTTTGTGTATTTTGCATAGAAATCCGGTGCAGTGTTCTATATACGATATGCATCCGGGTGACAAGTCAGAACAAATTATAGTTGAGATTTTTGAGAATATCGTGTATTCTAATACCGTCTCCTGATGCAGGCATACCCGCAGGAGACGCAGAGGCTGGTGTATGCAGAAAAGAGGAGAAGCAATGCAAATGATATCATTGGAGCAGGAGTTAAAGCAGAATGCGTATCCGGGACGAGGCATCGTCATTGGGCAGTCTGCAAATGGAAAGTATGCGGTGACCGCTTATTTTATTATGGGAAGAAGCGAAAACAGCCGTAATCGCGTTTTTGTTGAAGATGGTGATGGGATCCGTACTCAGGCATTTGATCCATCGAAATTAAGCGATCCGAGCCTGATCATATATGCACCGGTACGTGTACTCGGTAATAAAACTATCGTAACAAATGGTGATCAGACAGATACCATTTATGAGTTGATGGATAAACAGATGACATTCGAACAGGCATTGCGCACAAGAGAATTTGAGCCGGATGCACCAAATTATACGCCGCGTATTTCCGGCATTATGCATGTGGATCAGGGAAATTACAGTTACGCTATGTCTATCTTGAAAAGCAACAATGGCAATGGTGCTTCCTGCAATCGTTATACGTTTGCTTATCAGCAGCCGGTAGCAGGGGAAGGCCATTTTATACATACGTATCAGTGCGATGGCGATCCGCTTCCAAGCTTTGAGGGAGAGCCAAAGTTAGTAGCGATTCCGGACGATATGAAAGCATTTACGGATATGCTTTGGAACAGCTTAAATGAGGATAACAAAGTATCGTTGTTTGTTCGTTATATCGACATTGCTACAGGCGAGGCAGAGTCTGTGATCGTTAATAAAAATAAATAAAACTATAATCTTATATTGAAAATGGAGGAATTAGTTCATGAAAGAATTAGAATTAAAATATGGATGTAATCCAAATCAGAAACCATCTAAGATTTATATGCAGGAAGGCGAGTTGCCGATCACGGTATTAAACGGTAAGCCGGGGTATATTAATTTTTTGGATGCGTTCAACGGCTGGCAGCTTGTGCGCGAATTAAAGAAAGCCACGGGACTTCCGGCAGCCACCTCGTTTAAGCATGTTTCACCTGCAGGTGCGGCTGTTGGTCTTCCGCTTAGTGAAGTGGAAGCAAAGATTTACTGGGTGGACGATCTTGGCGAATTGACACCATTAGCGGCAGCTTATGCAAGAGCGCGTGGCGCAGACAGAATGTCTTCTTACGGCGATTTTATTGCGTTATCTGATGTGTGTGATGTGTGTACCGCTAAAATGATAAAGAGAGAGTTCTCAGATGGTATTATTGCACCGGGTTACGAGCCGGAAGCATTGGAATATCTTAAGGGGAAGAAAAAAGGAAATTATGCGATCATTCAGATCGATCCGGAATATGAGCCGGCACCGATCGAGCATAAAGAAGTGTTTGGTGTGACTTTCGAGCAGGGAAGAAATGAGTTGAATATTGATGAGCATTTCTTTGATGATGTTGTAACAGAGAATAAAGACATTCCACAGCAGGCCAAGATCGATATGGCGATCGCAATGATCACGTTGAAATACACACAGTCTAACTCCGTATGTTTTGTGAAGAATGGACAGGCGATCGGTATTGGTGCCGGACAGCAGTCACGTATTCATTGTACCCGTTTGGCAGGCAACAAGGCAGATAACTGGCTTTTGCGTCAGTCTCCACAGGTGCTTTCGCTTCCGTTCAAAGAGGGAATGAAACGTGCGGACCGCGACAATGCGATCGATCTTTACATCGGTGAGGATTATATGGATGTATTGGCAGATGGCGAGTGGGAACGTGTATTTACGGAGAAACCGCCGGTATTTACCAAAGAGGAAAAACAGGCATGGATCTCTCAGGCAACAGATGTTGTTTGTGGTTCAGATGCGTTTTTCCCATTTAGTGACAATGTAGAGAGAGCATTCCGCAGTGGTGTAAAATATATTGCACAGCCGGGTGGATCCATTCGTGACAATGATGTGATCGAAGCATGTAATAAGCATGGCATCGCAATGAGCTTTACAGGTATCCGTCTGTTCCATCATTAATGCGAGTTCGTAAGAAAGGTCGAATGCGGTTGTACGCATCGAAATGGAAAGAAATATGGCAGGATCAACATTTGGAAATTTATTTCGCGTGACGACTTGGGGAGAATCACATGGACGCGGTATTGGTGTGGTTGTAGATGGCTGCCCTGCAGGGCTTCCATTGGATGAGCAGACAGTGCAGCAGTACCTGAACCGACGCAAGCCGGGACAGACAAAGTATTCTACACCTCGTAAAGAAGATGATCTGGTAGAGATTCAGTCAGGTGTCTTTGAGGGGAAAACAACGGGAACGCCGATATCCATGGTGGTATACAATAAAACACAGCGGTCTTCTGATTATTCGGAGATTGCATCCTACTATCGCCCTGGGCACGCAGACTATACGTTTGATCAAAAATATGGATTTCGAGATTATCGCGGTGGTGGCCGTTCCTCCGGTCGGGAGACGATCGGACGTGTTGCCGGAGGTGCTGTGGCATTGGAAGTGCTTCGGGCACTGGGAGTTGAGGTTTATGCGTACAGTAAGGAGATTGCCGGTATTGTGATCGATCCAAAGCGTGCAGACCGCAGCAATATCAGCAAGAGTCCATTGTATATGCCGGATCTGGAAGCGTCTGCACAGGCAGAAGATGCTCTTATGGCATGTATGCATGAGCAGGATTCTGCAGGTGGTGTGATCGAGTGTGTGGTTCATGGAATGCCGGTTGGCGTTGGTGAACCGGTATTTGACAAGCTGGATGCAAAACTTGCGCAGGCAGTTATGTCGATCGGGGCTGTCAAAGGAGTAGAGATCGGTGATGGATTTTTGGCAGCACAAAGCCGCGGCTCACAGTTTAACGACAGTTTTGTTGTGCACAACGGCGCTGTTTGTACTAAGACAAATCATGCCGGCGGAATTTTAGGTGGTATTAGTGATGGCTGTGACATTATTCTCCGTGCGGCAGTAAAGCCGACACCATCCATTGCGTCTGCGCAGGAGACGATCGGTCGTGACGGCGCAGAGAGGGAGATTCATATCAAAGGCCGGCATGATCCGATCATTGTACCTCGTGCCGTAGTAGTGGTAGAATCTATGACGGCGATCACCTTGTTAGACTTGCTGATGATGTCGCTGACTTCTCGTCTTGACCGGATGCAGCATTATTTTGGGATTGACCCGGAATAGGATACGACAAGATCGTGGCAGATTGTGTCTTTGTTCCGTAATTTGCATAGAATATGTTAGGGATACCTTAACAATCCTAAAAATACGATATTTTGTATGTTTGTATGTGCGATGAAGCTGCAGACGTACTTTGGAGGATATTTATGCGATACTATCATTACGGAACTAAGCGGCATGAGAACCTACTGAAAGGAAGCGGAATGCCGCTGTCGGAACAGACAGATGCTTTTTGCAGAGGCGACCGGGATCTGATCATTGAAGACGATACAATTTATGAGATTGACAGAGAATGTCTTGGTTGTCGTCAGGAAAGGGTCAGAGCAGGTAAACGGGTCTGAGTTATATAATGAAACAGGACAGTTTTCTATAATGGGAACAGAGTGTGCTTTGCGCACTTTGTACGTCACCGCAAAAAAGGCTGACATTGGATGAATGTCAGCCTTCTTTCAAGCTGGTTGGTAAAGTCTGAGAGACAGCCCTAAGCTGCAATTGTCAGACTTAAATGTTCAGCCCTCACCTGCATTACAAAGCATAGACTTTGTAATGGTTATCGGAGAGTGGAAGGGTTTTGTGATGCAGTGCTTTAGAAACCGCATCCGCAGCAGCAAAGAATAAGTATGATCCAGATGATGGAGCTGCAGCCGCTGTCTCCACAACCGCCGCCGAAACCACCAAATCCGTTGCCGTTACCACAGCAGCAGCACAGGAGCAAAAGGATAATGATCCAACTGCATCCGTTGTCATTTGAAGCGCATCCACAGTTTGTAGCTGCTAAATCACTCATAAGTCCTCCAATCTGTCGGAAGTGTTCCGACAGTAAAATATATTTACAGTGTTATCCTATGCGGAGGTGCTTGGACAGTTTCCAAAAATATAAAAAAGATTTTGTAGCTGTGCGTGAGACGTGCAGATACATAGAAAGGCATGGGTGTTTATGATGTCAGATCGAAACGTAACAAAATATTGCAAGCGGTTTCTTGCACTGTGTATTGTGACAGGATTATTGTTCACAACGACAGGATGTAGTGTGTTTGGACCAAAGCAAAAGCCGTACAAAACCTATAAGCCGTCGGTGTCAGAAACGCCGGTGGCATCCGAACAGCCCGTTGTTAATTTATCGGAAGAACAAGCAGGAGAGTTTGCCAGACGTTATCTTGCGAAGATGACGACCGAACAAAAGGTGGCACAGCTTTTCGTAGTTAAGTTAGAGGAACTGGATGGCTCACAGGGAGGATACTATGAATTTCGTAAATGCACAAAAGGGATGAAGACAACTTTAAGTCAGATCCCGGTAGGTGGTGTTGTGTTATTTTCGAGAAATATTTCTACTCGGAAGAAGACATCAAAACTCATCCAGAGATTACAAGTCAACAGCCAGACACCGTTGTTTGTCACTGTAGATGAGGAAGGAGGCAGTGTTGCGCGTATTGCTTCTAACAAGAAAATGAAAACGACAAAATTCCCGACGGCAGAAAGCATTGGCAAGACGAAAGACGGGGAATACGTTTATAATATGGGAAGGACGATTGCCAGAGAGATACGGGCACTTGGATTCAATGTGAATTTTGCGCCGGTTGCAGATGTTAAAACGAGTGATCTAAATACGGAAATCGGAGAACGTTCCTTTGGATCTGATCCCGGTAAAGTATCTGATATGGTAGCCGCTTTCGTACAAGGCAGTCAGGAGCGCGGGGTATGTGCAACGTTAAAACATTTTCCGGGACAGGGATCTTCCGATGGAGATACGCATCAGGGAAGTGTTGACATAGACAGCAGCATTTCCAAACTGCGTGATCTGGACTTCGTGCCGTTTAAGGCAGGAATTGATGCGGGGGCAGAGTTTGTTATGGTGTCCCATATATCGGTCAGTCGTGTTACGGAGACGAAAGAGCCGGCTAGTATGTCGGAATTGATCATGAAGACGATCTTACGTGAAGAGCTTGGCTTTTCGGGGATCGTGATCACAGATGCTTTTGATATGGCTTCGATCACGGATAATTATACACCGGGTGAAGCTGCACTCCAATCTTTTATGGCTGGAGCAGATATTATTTTGATGCCGAGCGATCTGACACAGGCCTATCAGGCAATATTGAATGCGGTAAACAGCAAAAAAATTACGCAGAGCCGCTTAGATGAGTCGGTGATCCGTATTTTGACAACAAAATTTAAGCACGGTATTTTGACGCAAGAGGATCTGACGGTCTGGGAACAGCCGACCGCAACACCGAGTGTTACACCGGCAGTTACTGTATCGCCAAAGGCAAAAAAAGGAAAAAAGAATAGGGAATCCGCAAAAACAATAAAAAAATCGACAAAAAATAAGTCGAAAAAGTAGTTGTCCCCTTGCTAGATTTTCAGAAACAGTTATAATGTTATTGGTGAAAGTATTCCATCCAAAAGAGGATAGACAGCATGAAGGAGAACAAAATGATGTGTGACAGACAGAAAGAATGCCTCGCATGCACCAACAGATCGTGTATGATGGCTGGCATTGAAGATCCGAAATTAGGAGAAGAATGTGGCGTATTTGGAATGTATGACATGGATGGCGGCGATGTTGCTTCGTCCATTTATTATGGTCTGTTTTCGCTGCAGCACCGAGGACAGGAAAGCTGTGGTATCGCAGTGAGCCGTACAGACGGTGAGAAACGAAATTCCCAGATGATCAAGGGAATGGGACTTGTCAACGAAGTATTTGATGCAGAGAAGTTAGAACAGCTTCATGGTGATATTGGCGTAGGGCATGTGCGTTATTCAACGGCTGGAGCCAGTATCCCGGAGAATACGCAGCCGTTGGTATTGAATTATATCAAAGGCACTCTGATGGTTGCACACAATGGTAATCTCGTTAATGCAGTTGATCTGCGCAGAGAGTTGGAATTGATGGGAGCGATTTTTCATACCAGCATTGATTCTGAGGTGATCGCCTATTTGATCGCCCGTGAGAGATTACATGTTGGAACTGTGGAAGATGCGGTGAAGTTAGCGATGCAGAAGATCCGGGGTGCGTACTCGCTGGTGGTTGCCAGTCCGCGCAAAATGATCGGTGCGAGAGATCCGTTTGGATTCCACCCACTTTGCATTGGTAAGCGGGATAATGCATACTTTTTCTCATCTGAAAGCTGTGCTTTGGACACAGTTGGTGCAGAATTTGTACGAGATGTTGCACCGGGAGAGATCGTTACGATCACGCCGCAGGGAATACAGTCAGATCGCAGTATGGCTTCTGACAAATGCGCAAGATGTATTTTTGAATATATTTACTTTGCCAGACCGGATAGTTATATCGATGGGATATGTGTGCATTCCTCTCGATTGACAGCAGGAAAGATCCTGGCGCAGGAGCATCCGGTGGATGCGGATATTGTCGTAGGCGTTCCGGAGTCCGGTAATGCAGCAGCGATGGGATATTCCATGGAGTCGGGGATCCCATATGGAACCGCATTTGTTAAGAACAGTTATGTGGGACGAACCTTTATTAAGCCGAAACAGTCAGCCAGAGAGAGCAGTGTTATGGTGAAGCTAAATGCACTGCGCGAGGTAGTAAATGGCAAACGCGTAATTATGATCGATGATTCGATCGTGCGAGGTACAACGAGTGCACGTATTGTAAAGATGATCCGCGATGCAGGTGCGAAAGAAGTGCATGTCCGCATCAGTTCACCGCCATTTATGTATCCATGCTATTTTGGCACGGATGTTCCATCCAGTGACCAGCTGATCGCATATAATCATTCTGTAGAGGAAATCTGCGAGATGATCGGTGCAGATTCTTTGGGGTATTTGGATAAAGAACGTTTGGCAGAATTGATCGACGGCGATGAGGGATACTGCCATGCATGTTTTACCGGTCAGTATCCAATGGAACCACCAAAAGAGGATATTCGTGGTGAATATGACCACTAAAATAAATTATCAACGAAAAGAGGAGAATTATGAGCACAGATAAGTACACAAGCCCATTGTCAGAGCGTTATGCAAGTAAGGAGATGCAGTATATCTTTTCTCCGGACAAAAAGTTTAAAACTTGGAGAAAATTATGGATTGCATTAGCAGAAGCAGAAAACGAGCTTGGACTCAAAAACGAGCAGGGCGGTCCGGCGGTGACGACGGAACAGATCGAGGAATTAAAGGCACATGCAGAGGATATTAACTATGATGTTGCCAAAGAAAGAGAAAAGCTGGTTCGTCATGATGTTATGAGTCATGTCTATGCCTATGGACAGCAGTGTCCGAAAGCAGCAGGAATTATTCATTTGGGAGCAACTTCCTGCTATGTAGGAGACAATACGGACGTTATTATTATGACAGAGGCGTTACAGCTTGTGAAAAATAAATTAGTCAATGTTATTGATGAGCTGGCAAAGTTCGCTATGAAGTATAAAGATCTTCCGACGCTTGCTTTTACCCATTTTCAGCCGGCACAGCCGACAACAGTTGGTAAACGTGCAACCTTGTGGCTTCAGGAATTTATGATGGATCTGGAAGATGTGGATTATGTACTGTCTACGATGAAATTGCTTGGTTCCAAGGGAACGACAGGTACACAGGCAAGTTTTATGGAGTTGTTTGACGGCGATGAGGAGAAAGTAAAGAAATTGGATCATTTGATCGCAGAGAAGATGGGATTTAAGTCCTGCTTCCCGGTATCCGGCCAAACATATTCCCGTAAGTTAGATACACGTGTGGCAAATGTTTTGGCAGGAATCGCTGCAAGTGCACACAAGTTCTCCAATGACATTCGTTTGTTACAGCATTTAAAGGAGATTGAGGAGCCGTTTGAGAAGAATCAGATCGGATCTTCTGCTATGGCCTACAAGAGAAATCCAATGAGAAGTGAGCGCATTGCTTCTTTGTCACGTTATGTGATGGCAGATGTTACGAATACCATGTTTACATCAGCCTGCCAGTGGTTTGAGCGTACTTTGGATGATTCTGCAAATAAGAGAATTAGTATTCCGGAGGGATTTTTGGCAACAGATGGTATTTTGGATCTGCTTTTGAATGTCGTAGATGGATTGGTCGTATACGATAAGGTTATTGAGAGAAGACTGATGTCAGAACTTCCATTTATGGCTACTGAGAATATTATGATGGATGCAGTGAAGGCGGGTGGCAATCGCCAGGAGCTTCATGAGAAGATCCGTACGCTTTCCATGGAAGCAGGGCGTAATGTGAAGGAACTTGGTAAGGAGAATAATCTGTTAGAGCTGATCGCAGCAGATGAAGAGTTCCCAATGGGTATCGATGAGCTCAAAGAGGCTATGAAACCGGAGAAATATGTAGGTCGTTCGGTTTCCCAGGTGAAGGAGTTTATCGAAGAGGTTGTACAGCCTGTTCTTGATGCCAATAAGGACATTCTTGGCATGAAGGCAGAAATTAATGTATAAAGCAGCAAAGGCAAGGAGGAAAACAAATGGTAACAGCGATTGTAGGTGCAAACTGGGGTGACGAAGGAAAAGGAAAGATTACCGATATGTTGGGAGAGGAGTCCGATATTATCGTGCGCTTCCAAGGCGGTAGTAATGCAGGCCATACGATTATCAATGATTATGGTAAATTTGCATTGCACTTATTACCATCGGGTGTTTTTTATGATCACACGACAAGTATTATTGGTAATGGTGTTGCACTTAATATTCCCTATCTTTTCAATGAGATCAATGAGATTGTGAAGCGTGGTGTACCAAAGCCAAAGATTTTAGTATCAGATCGTGCACAGATCTTAATGCCATATCACATTGCCTTTGATCAGTATGAAGAGGAACGTCTTGGAAAGGCTTCCTTTGGCTCTACCAAATCAGGTATTGCTCCGTTCTATTCTGATAAATATGCAAAGATCGGCATTCAGGTATCTGAGCTGTTTGCCGATGATGAGGTTTTGAGAGATAAAGTAAATCGAATCTGCGAGCAGAAGAACGTCATTTTGAAGTATTTGTATAATAAGCCGGAACTCAAGCCGGACGAGCTTATAGCTACACTGCATGAGTATCGTGATATGATAGCTCCGTATGTATGCAATGTATCAGCATATTTAAGGGAAGCGATCAAAGAGGGCAAGAATATCCTGTTAGAGGGGCAGCTTGGTTCTTTGAAAGATCCGGATCACGGTATTTATCCAATGGTTACTTCTTCTTCTACATTGGCAGCTTATGGTGCGATCGGCGCAGGTATTCCGCCATATGAGATCAAGCGTATTGTCACGGTTGTAAAAGCATACTCCAGCGCAGTTGGCGCCGGCGAGTTTGTCAGCGAGATTTTAGACGAAGAGGAAGCTTCCAAGCTTCGTAATCACGGTGGTGATGGCGGAGAATATGGTGCTACGACAGGAAGACCACGCCGTATGGGCTGGTTTGATGCAGTAGCAAGCCGTTATGGCTGCCAGATTCAGGGTGCTACCGATGTGGTATTAACGGTGTTAGACTGCTTAGGATACCTTAAAGAGATTCCGGTATGTGTTGGCTATGAGATCGATGGGGAAGTAGTCAAAGAGTTCCCTGTTACGACTAAGCTTGCGAAAGCAAAACCAGTGTATGAAGTGCTTCCGGGATGGGCATGTGATATCTCCGGCATCAAAGAGTATGATAAGCTTCCGGAAAATTGCAGAAAATATATTGAGTTTATTGAAAAAGAACTTGGTGTACCGATCACAATGGTATCTAACGGACCAAAGCGTACCGATATTATTTACCGCAACAAGTAAAATATTTACCGTAAAGGGCATAGGGAGGGGCAAAACGAATGTTTTGCCCTTCCGACTATAAGCAGGTGAAGAGGAAACAGGATTCATGAATTATAGTGAGCAGGAGTTGACAAAAAAACAGAATATGCTGTTAGATACCCGGATCAAATGGAAAAATCGGCTCCGGGTTAGTTCACGTATAGCGGTAATTGTATTGTTGATCGCATTTCTTTTACTACAGTTTTTTTGTGTGGCGGGTGTGATTAAGGGCGTATCGGACAGTGCACCGAGTCTGAGTAAACTCGATCTGTTGGCAAAAGGAACGGGAGCGGTGATCTATGATGAGAGTGGCAATGAGCTGCAGACGTTAAGCACGTCTAGTGAGCGGAAAGAGTATGTAAAACTTGATAAAATACCGGCTTGCGTGCAATATGCATTTGTTGCAGCGGTAGACAGCCGTTTTTATGAGCATAAGGGTGTGGATCTGTCAGCAATCTTTCAGGAATTTGTCGATGATCTTTCTGAAAAAGATCAGGTAAAAAGCACAAGTACGATCACGCAGCAGCTTCTTCGAAATCAAGTGATCTGGAAAGGAAATGGCAGCTCTGTATACGAAAAGTTTACGAGAAAAATTCAGGAGCAGTATTTGGCAGTGCAGCTTGAGCAAAAGCTGGATAAAGAACAGATATTAGAATACTATTTAAATACAATTAATTTGGGACAAAACGCAATTGGAGTGCAAAATGCTTCCATGCGATATTTTAATAAAGATATTTCGCAGCTTTCAATATCGGAGGCGGCAGTTTTGGCAGGAACACAGCAGAATCCAACAGATGATAATCCGATCACCAATCCGGAAAATAATAGCGAACAGCGCAAAAAAGTGTTAAAGGCGATGTTGGATCAAAATTATATTTCAGAAGAGGATTATGAAGATGCATTAGGAGATGATGTATATACCCGTGTGCAGACAACAAACCAAAAGAAAAGCAATGACAGCGAGAGTGGTAATTCCTATTATGTAGATGCGGTCATTGACAATGTTTTTGAGGATCTGAAAGAAAAATTAGGATATACGGAAACGCAGGCATACAATGCGTTATATCGCGATGGTTTGCGTATATATTCTTGCCAGGAAGAAGAGTTGCAGTCAATCTGTGATAAAGTGATTGGCAATGATGCTAATTACCCAACCGGAACGCCGTCATATCTGACATATCATTTGGCGGTCGAGGGACCGGACGGAACCGTGACAGAGTATACCGAGCTGGATCTGCAACAGTTTTATGAACAGTCCGGTAAAGAAATTACATTATATTTTGATAATGAACAAAAAGCAAAGCATATGATTGCAAAATTCCGTAAGGCAATGACGCTTGGCGGGGCCAAAACAAAAGAAGAGACAATCCGTCTGGTAAAACAGCCGCAAGCATCCTTTGTGCTTATGGAACAGGGAACCGGCAAAGTTCGTGCTATTGTGGGTGGGCGTGGAGGAAAGACTTCCTCACGCACGTTGAATAGAGCTACTTCTTCCGTGCGCCAGCCGGGAACCGTACTTAGTACTTTGGCATCCTATCTTCCGGCACTTGACACGTGTGGAATGACACTTGGTACTGTGGTGGAGGATGCACCGTATCGTTATACGGATACAGATCATATGGTGCAAAATACGGCAAAGGAATATGGGGGATTGACGACGATACGGGATGGACTGGCAAATTCTGTGAACACTGTGACAGCGCGTATTTTTGAGAAAGTCACGGCTGAAACGGGATTTGATTATCTGAAGCAAATGCACTTTTCTACGTTAGTTGATGCCCGCAAAGATGATAGCGGAGTAACAAGCACAGATATTAAGTTGTCTGCCGGATTGGGAGAACTGACGGATGGAGTTACCAATCTGGAATTGACAGCGGCGTATGCAAGCATTGCAGACGGCGGAGTGTATCATGAACCGATCTTTTATACCAAAGTGGTGGATGAGGATGGTAATGTATTATTGAGCAATGATTCTTCACAGACAAGAGTGATGAAGGCTTCGACTTCGTGGTTGTTAACGGATGTGCTGCAGGAAACCCTAGAGAGTGGGGATGGCAAACAGGCGGCTTTAGATGATCAAAAGATGGCGGTGGCAGGCAAGAATGGTGCTTCGAAAGGAAATTATGATTTTTGGTTCGAGGGATTTACGCCATATTATACAGCTGGAATCTGGACCGGTTATGATGGAACTGCCAAACAGGATAATACGTACTATTACCAGAAGATATGGAAAAAGATCATGACCCGGGTACACAAAGCTAAAGTGTGTGAGGCAAAGAAGTTTGCTAAACCGGATGATATTATTTCCGTAAAGATATGTACAAAATGTGGCAATCTGGCAGTTCCCGGATTATGTGAGAATGCTCTAGGCGGTTCGACCGTACGCAAAGAGTATTTTGCCAAGGGAACACAGCCTTTACAGAATTGTTCTTGTCATGTGAAGTACAAGATATGTAAGAAGTCCGGAAAGGCAGCTGCAGCCGGCTGCCCGGATAAAGATTGCGAATATAAGGTATACCTCAAGAAAGAAGATGATCTGGGAACGAAAGATGCGCCGTATCTTGTTCCAAAGACGATAGGGGATACTTGTAAGCTGCATGCAGAGAAAGAAAAGCAATGATAGTAGCATGGAGGAATGGAATGCATCGTTTTTTAAGAGCAATCGGTTTTAGCAAACAATATAGCAAACAAGAGATCGATCAGTTGCTTGGGTATGTGATGAATGAGCCGGATTATCGTACAATAATAAAGAGTGGAAAAGCTAAATATGTGGAAATTAGAAGACAAACGGGTAAAAAGACAGGCATCGTAATCTGTGGCGAATATGATCAGGTAGGTTTTTTTCATGTAAAGCACTATTTTCCATACGTTTTTAGTGATGTTTTTACAGCCTTGGAGGATGTTGTCGTAAACAAACGTGTAGATACGGATGCATATACCGGCATGTGTGATGATGTTCGTATTGGTATATCATTGATCTTTTACTTGCAAAATGCTGCAGATTATCTGCGATTAGGTTGTGAAGACAACACTCCGCACCGAGCTAAGATTTCCTTTTCGGGTTTGTCATTAGGCGGCAAGATTATATTAGGTGTGTATCGATCGAATACTTCTCAAATACAGAAAATGTGTGAAGGACATGAGAAACAGGAACTGATCAAGCAGGCAAAAGAAGGAGATCAAGATGCCATTGACAGTTTAACCTTAGATGAGATGGATCTGAGTTCGCAGATACGTCGACGCATAAAAACTGAAGATTTGTACAGCATTGTAGAGACAACATTTGTGCCTTACGGCTCAGAATCGGACAATTATATGGTGATCGGTACGATCATCAATTGGACCAGCGTATCCAATCAATACACCGGGGAGCAAATTGTGCTTTTACAGATCAATTGTAATGATCTGCTGATCACGATCAGTATTCACAGGGACGATCTGTTGGGAGAACCGATTCTTGGTGCCAGATTCAAAGGGATTGTCTGGATGCAGGGAAATGCAGATTATGACAGTCTGGATGAGTTATAGATAATTGTAAAGGAAATATTGTATTTCCAACGGAAATTCGATATGCTATAATGGACAAATAGGATTGTGAAACAAGTAAATGAGAAAGGCATGGAAATAACATGGGAAAGATTGCAGTAATAACGGATAGCAATAGCGGAATCACGCAAAAGCAGGCAGAACAGTATGGGGTTGTTGTTGTGCCAATGCCGTTTTTGATAGCCGGAGAAACGTATTTTGAAGATGTTACGTTGACACATGATGCATTTTTTGCAAGATTGCAGGAAGATGTTGAAATTTCAACATCACAGCCCTCTCCCGAAACCGTGATGGAAATTTGGGATAAAGCACTTGAAACATCAGAGGAGGTAGTATATATTCCGATGTCCAGTGGATTGTCCGGCTCCTGTCAGACAGCGATCATGCTTGCAGATGATTATGATGGAAAGGTACAGGTTGTTAATAATCAGCGCATTTCGGTAACGCAGAAGCAGTCTGTATTAGATGCACTCGCTTTGGTGGGCCAGGGGTGGAGTGCAAAGCAGATCAAAGAAAAGTTAGAAGAAGAAAAGTTCGAATCCAGCATTTATATTATGTTAGATACCTTAAAATATCTAAAAAAAGGTGGACGTATCACCCCGGCAGTGGCAGCATTAGGAACAGCACTGCGCTTAAAGCCGGTTCTTCAGATACAGGGAGAGAGGTTAGATGCCTTTACGGTCGCAAAGACCAGTAAGCGCGGCATTTCCAAAATGTTAGATGCAATGCAGGATGATATCGAGAAACGTTTTGGTGGTATCGAAAATGTCCATATGGAGGTTGCACATACATGCAATGAAGAGGCAGCGGCACAGTTTTGTGATCTGATCATGGAACGTTTTGGTGACGTAGGCGAGATCATGACAGATCCATTGTCACTTAGTGTATCGTGTCACATTGGCCCAAAGGCATTAGCGATCGCGTGCACGAAAAAGTTATCAGTATAAACAAACATATAAGGGCTGTTATGCGTTACACGTGTGACAGCTTTTGCACTTTTACATTGGAATAGGAGGACAGGAATGAACTACATACAGCAATTAGGACAAAATGCAGCGAGAGCCAAAAAGCAGATTGCCGGCTGCCCGACAGGGGAAAAGAATCGTATTTTAACAGAGATTGCAGCAATTTTACGTGCCAATGCATCAGAAATTCTGAAGGCAAATGAACAGGACATTGCACAGGCAAAGAGCAATGGAATATCGGATACGATGATTGACAGATTGCGTTTGACGATGGAGCGTATCGATGGTATTGCCGATGCATGCCTTAAATTGACTGATTTAGAAGATCCGGTAGGTGAGGTTATCGAAGGATCAACCAGACCAAACGGCATGAAGATCACTAAAATCAGAGTACCGATGGGTGTTATTGGTATTATATTTGAGTCCAGACCAAATGTTACGGTAGATGCTGCTGCCTTATGTATTAAAAGTGGTAATGCAGCTATTCTGCGAGGAGGCAAGGAAGCATTTCATTCCAATTGCAAGTTAATGGAACTGATGCGCGAGGCTGTAGCTAAATGCGGCTACGACAAAGACATGATCCAATTAGTGGAAGATACATCTAGAGAAGTATCTACGCAAATGATGCGTGCTAATGACAGCATTGATGTGCTGATTCCACGTGGAGGTGCCGGGCTGATCCAGGCAGTTGTACAGAACGCAACGGTTCCCGTGATCGAGACGGGAACAGGCAACTGTCATATATATGTTGACGAGACGGCAGATCTTGCAATGGCAGTGCAGATCACTGACAATGGCAAGACACAGCGGCCAAGCGTATGTAACGCATTAGAAACCTGTTTGGTGCATGAGGCAGTAGCAGAGCAGTTTTTGCCGATGCTGCAGCAAAAGCTGGAAGAGCATCAGGTGGAGATCCGCGGCTGTGAGAGAACAAGACAGATTTTGGGAGACAGTGTTATCCCGGCAACCGAAGAGGATTATGCAACGGAATTTTTGGATTATATTATTTCCATCCGCGTTGTAAGTTCTGTGGATGAGGCAATACAACATATTTCCAAATATTCTACAGGTCATTCGGAGTGTATTATCACGGAAAGCTATCGTAATGCGGAAAAATTCCAAAAGGAAGTGGATTCTGCATGTGTATATGTCAATTGCTCGACAAGATTTACCGATGGTGGAGAATTTGGTTTGGGTGCAGAAATTGGAATCTCGACGCAGAAACTGCATGCGAGAGGACCAATGGGACTGCGGGAAATGACAACAATGAAGTATCTGATCTGTGGAGATGGACAGATTCGATAATGGAGACGTCATACAAAAAGGAGAGACAGCGATGGGATTACAGACAACAATGTATGGTGATCGTCTGCAGATCGTACTGCTTGGCAAGACGAATGCAGGAAAATCAAGTTTGATCAATGAGATTACAGGACAGCCGCTTGCAATCGTTTCTGATACGAAGGGAACGACAACGGATCCGGTGTCGAAGGCGATGGAAATTTTGCCGGTGGGGCCGTGTCTTCTGACCGACACACCGGGACTTGATGATGAAGGTGAGCTCGGAAGAAAACGTGTGGAGAAGACCAAGGAAGTGTTGCGGCGTGCAGACGTTGCAGTGCTTGTAGTAAATATTGCACAACTGGCAGAGGAGAAAGAATTTTCCGGGCAGCTGCCACGGTTAGAGCAGGATATGCTCACTTGGTTGGAAGAACGTAAGGTGCCGGCAATTATTGTGCTGCATCAGGCAGATCAATTACCTGTACAGGAAGCAGAGCAGATCAGACATCAGACACAGGGAAAATATCCCGGTCATGCTGTTGTATTGACAAGTGTGGTAAAGAAGCAGGGAATCGAAGAGTTGAAAGATCAATTGGTCGCTGCAGCTCCACAGAAAGACGATGAACTGCATATCGTCAGCGACTTGGTACAGACCGGTGATATGGTGGTATTAGTCGTGCCGATTGATTCTGCGGCACCGAAGGGACGTCTGATCATGCCGCAGCAGCAGACAATACGTGATCTTTTGGATCACCATGCCATTCCGATCGTTACGCAGGTGGAAGAACTTGCCGGTGTGTTGTCTGCGTTAGCAGATAAAGTAAAGCTGGTGATCACAGATTCACAGGCTTTTAAGGAAGTGAATCAGATCGTACCGGCTGATATACCGTTGACATCTTTCTCAATTTTGTTTGCCAGACACAAGGGGAATCTGCAGCAGCTGATGGAGGGCGTCCGGATGGTAGAACAGTTACGGGATGGCGATAAAGTGTTAATTGCGGAAGGGTGCACGCATAGACGTCAGTGCGATGATATTGGTACGGTCAAAATACCGAGTTGGTTGAGAACACATACAGGGTGTAAGCTTGATATTGAGACTTGCAGTGGCAGCAGCTTTCCGGCGGACTTATCTTCATATGCCATGGTGATCCATTGCGGAGGCTGTACGCTTCATGAAAAAGAGATGAAACATCGTATTTTTATGGCAAAGGAACAAAAGGTGCCGATTGTAAACTATGGAATATTTATTGCTTATATTAACGGCATTGTGCAGCGTTCCACAGAGCTTTTTCGTGATAAGTAAGGTGAGGATCCTTCCTAAAAAGTGGGTTATAAGGTTATCAATGATAAAGTGAGGGATATATGCAAAAAAAGACAAAATTAATCGGAAACATTATATTTATGCTGTTGTTGCTGGGAGCAACCATGTATTTGCTGTTAAAAGATCAGGATCTTCCGGAGATCCGACGACTGCTGCAGGGGGCATCGGGAAGCATGATATTATTTGCTGTGTTGTGTGCGGTCATGTATTTGATCTTGGAATCCACGTCCTTGATTGTTATATTGCGCTCGCTTGGAGAGCGTATGCATTTTTTTCCGTCGCTGCGGTATTCTTTTATCGGCTTTTTGTTTAATGCATTGACACCGTCAGCCAGCGGTGGGCAGCCCATGATGGTATTGTATATGAAAGCTGACGGCATCAATATGGGTGCATCTTCGGTGGCAATGTTATTTTGGACGATTATTTATAAGATCGCATTGGTGATCGTGGAAGCGATCGTGGTGCTGTTTTACCATCCGTTTATGGTAAAGACACTGGGACATTATCAATGGTTGTTCTGGGTTGGGATGGCAGTCAATGTTGTTTCGATCGTATTGTATGGAATTATTGTATTTTCCAAAAATGGGGCACGCTATATTGTTCGGTTTGCAACGTGGCTGCTTCATAAAGTGCGTTTGGTAAAACGCAGAGAACGCTTGGAAAAGAAATTGGATCATATGCTGGAAGCCTATGAAGAGGGCGCCCTATATATGCGTACTCATTGGGGAACTGCCGGGATCGTGTTAGTGATCACATTAGCACAGCGTCTGGTTTACTTTTTGGTCACATGGTTTATTTATCTGGCACTTGGACTATCCGGAAGCACGGTGATCGAAGTGATCATTCTGCAGAGTTTTATCTCTGTGTGTATTGATATTCTGCCGGTTCCGGGTGGCGTTGGAGCGAATGAGGGATTTAGCGTGGTGATGTTTCGAACGATCATGCAGAATCAATACGTTTATCCGGCAATGCTATTAAGCCGTGGCGTCAGTTTTTATGCATTGGTGATCATTAGTGCCCTGATCACGATCGGTACACAGATTTCCTTGGTATACCGGAGTCACAAGCAAAAGTAGGCACGTGGGATCATTGTTGTTACGATGGAGGAACGAATGGATATTTCAGCAAATCGGATTGGATGTGTTGTGCTCGAAGGTGGCACGGATGAGATCATTGAAAAAAAATCGAGATTTATTGCACAGGTATTTCCCGTTCAGACAGAACAGGAGGCGATGCAGATCATTGAGCAGACCAAAAAGAAATATTGGGATGCCAGACATAATTGCTATGCTTTCATACTTGGCGAACATGGGGAAGTCAGCCGTTGTACAGATGATGGCGAACCGTCAGGAACTGCGGGCAGACCTATTATGGAAGTGTTACATGGAGCGGGCGTGCATGATATTTTAGTGATCGTGACACGCTATTTTGGCGGTACGCTGCTCGGTACCGGTGGACTGGTGCGTGCCTATTCACAGGCGGCGCAGGCGGGGCTTGCGGCGAGTACGATCATAGATAAACTGATGGGATATCGGTTGGAGATCCGCACAGATTATAATGGGATTGGGAAATTACAGTATATTTTTGGGCAGATGGGATTACCGCTGATGGATACGGTTTATGCGGAAGATGTAGTTGTAACAGTTGCTGTGCCGGATAGTGACAAAGACAGTTTGATCAATAAAGTGACAGAAGCGACTGCCGGGCAGGCACAGATCAGCGGACAAGAAGAACATATTTATTTTGGCGTGCGTGACGGCGAGGTGCTGCTATTTGATTAGAATGTGATAGATAGCCTTTGATAGGAATTATATTTCTGTCCGATCAGGGCAGGAATGGTTTCGGGATAGCAATATCGTTATGTAGGCGCTTGGAGGAAGAACATGGATTTATTTGAATATATGAGAGAACAGACAAAGGAACAGGAATCCCCACTTGCCTCTCGTCTTCGTCCAACGACTTTGGAGGAAGTTGTCGGACAGGAGCATATTATCGGTAAGGGAAAGCTGTTATATCGTGCGATCAAGGCAGACAAACTGAGTTCTATTATATTTTATGGACCCCCGGGTACCGGGAAGACAACACTTGCCAAGGTGATCGCCAATACGACGAGTGCAGAATTTTTGCAGATCAATGCAACATCCGCAGGCAAAAAAGATATGGAACAAGTTGTAAAACAGGCACAGGATAATGCAGGAATGTATCAAAAGCGCACGATTTTGTTTGTAGACGAGATTCATCGTTTTAATAAGAGTCAGCAGGACTATCTGCTCCCTTTTGTGGAGGATGGAACGATCATCTTGATCGGAGCTACGACAGAAAATCCGTATTTCGAAGTAAACGGCGCTTTGCTGTCGCGGTCGATCATTTTTGAGCTGCATTCGCTGCAGACGGATGACATAAAGCGGCTTTTACGGCGTGCAGTAGAGGATACAGAGCGTGGTATGGGCAGTTATAAGGTGCGATTGACAGAAGATGCACTGGACTTTTTGGCAGATATGGCAGATGGAGATGCCAGAGCTGCATTGAATGCGATAGAGCTGGCTGTGTTGACAACAGAGCGTGGAGAAGACGGCCTTATTACGATCACACTTGACGTGGCGCAGGAATGTATTCAGAAGCGTGCGGTGCGATATGATAAATCCGGTGATAACCATTATGATACGATCTCAGCGTTTATTAAAAGTATGCGTGGTTCTGATCCGGATGCGGCGGTTTATTATCTCGCAAGAATGTTAAATGCAGGGGAAGATATCAAATTTATTGCCCGACGCATTATGATCTGTGCAGCAGAAGATGTTTCTAATGCCGATCCCATGGCTTTGGTAGTTGCTGTAAGTGCTTCGCAGGCGGTAGAACGGATCGGAATGCCGGAGGCGCAGATCATTTTAGCGCAGGCAGCGACATATGTAGCAAGTGCGCCAAAGAGCAATTCTGCAGTAACGGCGATCAGTGAGGCAATGGATTGTGTTCAGCATACGAAAATTTCCGGAATCCCACCCTATTTGCAGGATGCACATTATGGCGGTGCCGGTAAATTAGGACACGGAATCGGATATCAGTATGCACATGATTATCCAAAACATTATGCAAAACAGCAGTATTTGCCGGATGAGATAGCGGATCGAACCTTTTACCATCCGGTCGATCACGGGTATGAGCTCAAGATCCGGCAGTATTTTGCATGGATTCATGGAGAGGAGACCAAAGAATGAAACGTGAAAAGGTATTTCGAACAATAAAAAGAGTAATGGCGATCCTTGGAATTATATTGATCGTGCTTATGTATGCGGCGACATTTATTGCGGCTGTCTTTGTGAAAAAATATACAGTTCGTTTGTTTTTGGCAAGCATGATCATGACGATGGTCGTGCCGCTGCTTCTGTATGCATATCAGATGACAATGAAAATTTTTCTGCATTTGAACGATCCGGATCCGGAACTGCCGGCGGACAATCAAAAGGGATTTGCAGAGGCAGCAGATATAAATCATTCTCATTCTTCACAGTCAAAATAATAACGATTTCTGACGATATTATGACAATGACCCTGAATGCGTTCTTTTTGGCGGCAAATTGTGTTATTATAATAGCTGCGCATAATTTTAGCGCACAATGAAGTTTCGAAGAATCACCGAAGCTGATAGAGGAAGGAATAAGACAATGAGCAATCGACCTGTAAGGACTGCTTCCGACCGTAAAAAGATTAGAAGAGAACGTTATGACAAAAGTATCGGGAAATGGATCCCGAGATATGCGATATTTAGCGTTATTTTTTGCTTTGTGTTTAATTCACTGATCTATTCCGGAACGCAGTTTTTGATGCGCAATGCAAAACATTATGATCTGACATTATGGATTGATAGGCAGATTCCATATGAACCGGATTGGATCTGGATCTATTTGGGGTGCTTTGCATTTTGGGCGATCAATTACGTATTGATCACCGGTCTTGGCAAAGAGGAGTGGTATCGCTTTGCAGTGGGAGATTATCTGTCGCGTATTATTTGCGGTGTTTTTTTCGTTATTTTACCGACAACGAATATCAGGCCTTCTGAGGTTGGAACCGGACTAAGCGGTGTCCTTATGTCGTTTATGCAGGGAATTGATGCGCCGACGAACCTTTTTCCATCAATTCATTGTCTTGTAAGTTGGTTTTGCTTTGCGGCAATTCGCGGTAATGATAAGATTCCAAAATGGTATCGCATGCTTTCCGGTGTATTTGCAGTGCTTGTCTGTGCATCCACACAGTTTACCAAACAACATTATCTGATCGATGTGTTGGGGGCAGTGGTGATCAGTGAAGGTTGTTTGTATTTTGGAAGACACACGGAATGTTATCAATTGGTTCAGCATATTTTTGAACGCCTGGATCATAAAATATTTGGAGAAAGCGAGGTGATCACCGAAGATGACAGCTCTAAAAATTAATAAAAAGGTGGTCTTAGAAGCTGTGTTTCTGATCGGGATCATTGCACTTACGTTATATTCTATCTTTCATGAGCAAGACCCGGCTGCGATATGGGCTTGCCTTAGAGGGGCAGACATACGTTACCTGATCGGCAGTATCTTTTTAGTGCTGGCGTTTGTATTAGGAGAATCCGTTATTTTATGGTGGCTGTTTCGAACGTCCGGACAAAAGGCGAAGGCATCACATTGTTGTCTGTATTCTTTTGTCGGATTTTTCTTCAGTGCGATCACACCGTCGGCTTCCGGTGGGCAGCCGATGCAGTTATATTTTATGAAAAAAGATAAGCTGCCATTATCTGTTTCTACGCTTATCCTGTTGATCGTAACGATCACCTACAAGATGGTGTTGGTAGTTTTAGGATTGGCGGTGCTGGTGATCCGACCACCGGTAGTGATGCACTATCTGAATCCCATTTTGTTTTGGTGCTATTTAGGGATCATCTTAAATGTGATCTGTGTCTGGGTAATGTTAGCGTTAGTTTTTCATCCTGACTGGATGTATCGAATGGTGGCAGCGATGATCGACCTTGTCACCCGGATTTTTCATTGGAAACGGGGGATTAAACTACGAGAAAGACTGGATGGTGCGATGGAAAAATACAGCCAGGCAGCAGCATTTTTTAAGTCTCATAAGATTATTGTGCTACAGGTACTTGTTATCACATTCCTTCAACGTGGATGTTTGTTTTTGGTGACTGTAGCAGCGTGTCGAAGCTTAGGGGTAACGGCGGGAAGTATAGGACTCATCGTATTATTACAGGGAATGATATCGGTTGCGGTAGATATGCTTCCGTTTCCTGGAGGAGTAGGAATATCAGAGGCATTGTTCTTAAGAATATTTACACCATTATGTGGAGGAACTTTGGCACTTCCGGTATTGATCGTTAGTCGAGGAATAAGTTATTATACGCAGCTTGCAATTTGTGGTATAATGTCAATATTCGCTTACATTAAAATTGGCCGATAGCTCTTTAGAGAGAAGACGGCAATGGCGGCTCAAACCATGTGGGCTGTCGATAACTTGGAGGATTAGAGTGTTATGAAAAAGATACGTTTGATAGGAGTATATGATTATACGGTTGTTTTGACCTATATTAGTTTGGTCATTACATTGGTTGGTATTTCACTTGCGATAGAAGGCAGTTTTCGCTCCGCTGTTTTTTGCCTGGCGTTGTCCGGCTTATGTGATATGTTCGATGGCAAGATTGCGCGAAGCAAAAAGAATCGTACAGACCGGGAAAAGATGTTTGGTGTGCAGATCGATTCTCTGTGCGACTGCGTCTGTTTTGGCGTGTTTCCGGCAATGATCTGTTATCTGATGGGAGTGCGTGGAGCACTTGGTTGGTTTTGTATCGGATATTATACAATTTGTGGAGTGATCCGACTGGCATTTTTTAATGTATTGGAAATTGAACGCCAGCAAAACGAGGACGGTGCCAACCATTATTATCACGGGCTGCCGATCACAACGGTTGCCATTGTACTTCCATTGATCTTTGTTGTACAGATGGTGTTAAACAATACGACATTTTTGGTACTGTTACATATAATGCTGTTGACAGTAGGTACGTTGTTTGTCGTAGATTTTAAGCTGCGCAAGCCGGGCAATCTGGTCTTGACAGGAATTGTTGTTGTCGTTGCAATTGCAGTGTTGTTGGTGATCTTTAATTCCAAGATGATGGTACCGAAAATGCATTTTCCACGTACTTCTTTTTGGAAATGGATAACAGAATATTTTATTATGGGCTGATCATAGTATGGATTGATTAGAGTATAGACTTATTGTAAGGGAGGATTCGTGTGATGCGTTATAAAGACCGGACAGGCAAGGAAGTCTGTGCGAACGGGCAGCAGGATGCTTTATTGCAAAAAATGTATGGAACAGCACTGGGGCGCAAGTTGCTGTCAGTGTTAGTTCAGCCTGCTGTTTCTAAGATTGTAGGATACTTTATGGACTCAAGATTGTCTACTGTGTTGATTCCTCCATTTGTTCAAAAAAATCATATCGATCTGTCACAATATGAAAAACAGGAATTTACCAGTTATAATGATTTCTTTACCCGGAAGATTTGTCCGGGCAGCAGACCGTTTGCAGAGGCGGCAGAGGCGTTTACAGCACCGTGTGACAGTAAACTTTCGGTGTATCCGATTACAGCAGAAGCGCGGTTTTGCATCAAAGATACACAGTATACGATGGAAACTCTGACAAGAAGTAAGAGAGTTGCCAAAGAATATGAAGGGGGCATACTGTGCGTATTTCGTTTGACGGTGGATGATTATCATCGATATGCCTTTGTGGATGATGGAGAAGTTTCCAGAGAGTTTCATATTCCGGGAGTATATCATACCGTGAATCCTGTGGCAGGAGAACATTATCCGATCTATAAAGAAAATACCCGAGAGTTTTGTATTCAAAAGAGCAGACATTTTGGCCATTTATTGTTGATGGAAGTGGGGGCATTGCTTGTTGGCAGAATTGTGAACCATGACGTCGAGCAAACGGTATCTCGCGGGGAAGAAAAAGGATATTTTGAATTTGGCGGCTCCACGGTCATTGTAGCGGTACAAGCAGGTCAGGTACGCATAGATGAGGATATTTGGCAAAATAGTGCAGACGGGATTGAGACGGTTGTTAAACAGGGGGAAAAGATTGGAACCGGTCTAAAAGCCTGAATTGGCAGGGGTTGTGTAGTTTACCGGATGCGTAGAATTGCAACAGGGGTTGTGCAGTATACCGGATGTGAAGGATGGCAATAGGATTAAGAGGAGAATATTGTTGAGAACACCGATTTGTGATTTTGTAGAAGATTATCAAAATAGGAAGTGCAGCAGATTACACATGCCCGGTCATAAAGGGCATGTGTTTTTGGGTTGCGAACCGAAAGATATTACAGAGGTACAGGGAGCAGATGTGTTACATGCAGCAGAAGGAATCATTCGAGAAAGTCAGCAGAATGCCGCAATGTTGTTTAACACAGGACACACTTTTTATTCGACGGAGGGATCTTCGCTGTGCATTAAAGTTATGATCGATGCGTTGCTGCAGAGGGCAAAACGCACCGGGCGCTGGCAGCGGACAATGCGGCCGACAATATTGGCGGCTCGTAATGTTCACCGGGCAATGATCGATGCGTGTGCATTGCTGGATGTGGATATTATATTTTTGCAGGGAGAAGACTCCCATCTATGTACGGCTGTCGTATCACCTCAAAGACTGCGGCAGACATTACAGGAGCTATGTGGTAATGTGATAGGTGTGTATATAACCTCGCCGGATTATTTGGGAAATATTCAGGATATTAGCGGTCTGTCCGGAGTGTGCAGGGAATATGATCTGCCTTTGGCAGTCGATAATGCGCATGGTGCATATTTGAATTTTTTGCAGGAACCATTGCATCCTATGCAGCTTGGAGCTGATATATGCTGTGATTCAGCACATAAAACGCTTCCGGTGTTGACCGGGGGAGCATATTTACACATTGCGAAACAGGCGTCCGATTTTTCAATTGAACGGATACCGCGGGCGATGGCACTGTTTGGCTCGACCAGCCCATCGTATCTGATATTACAGTCTTTGGATTATTGTAATCATTACTTGGCAGACGATTATCCGGAGCGGCTACAGTCGTTTGTTAAACGTTTTCAGCAATGTAGAGAAACGCTGAGACAGTGTGGATTTGCGTTAACCGGGCAGGAGCCGCTTAAGCTGACCATTTGTGCAGCAGCTATGTGTTTGGATGGAGAAAGGCTTGCTGAGCAGATGAGAAAAGCGCAGATAGAGTGTGAATATGCAGATCATCAGTATGTGGTATTGATGGGGACACCGGAAAATACAGAACAAGATCTGGCGCGTATCGAACACTTTGCACAGACGTTTGATAGAATGCAGAAAGTCGAGTTGAGGCAGCAGATGCCAGAACATTTAGGACGGTATTTGCATCCGCCATGTGAAGAAAACGCTAAGGAGACAGTGCCTGAGGCAGCGACAAGGATCAGCACTCCTGCATTACGAGCCTGTACAATACGAGAGGCGGTAATGGCAGAATGTGAAGAAATCGCAGTATCGCAGGCAGAAGGACGTATTTGCGGAGCAGAGACGGTGTCGTGTCCGCCGGCAGTACCGATTGCCGTGTGTGGAGAAATCATTACGCAGAACATGATTCAGCAGTTTGAGGAATACAACATTACAAAAGTGTCAGTGCTTGTCAAAGAATAATGCATTTGCTATACTCGAAATGGCATGGTAAACCGTGCTTAGAGATGAACTGCTGATAATGGGATGGATTGGAGGAAATTATGGGAATCGAAAAAGAAAATTATGGTGTAACAAAAGAGGGGAAACAGGTCACAAAATATACATTGACCAATGGACAGGGAGCCAGTGTTTCGTTTTTGGATTATGGTGCAGTGATCCAAAGCATTATTGTACCGGATAAGGATGGAAAATTAGAGGATGTAGTACTGGGCTATGATACATTAAGTGGCTATGAGAGCAATGTGCCGAGTTTTGGATCGCCGGTAGGACGTTGTGCAAACCGTATTTCAAACGCTTGCTTTGTATTAAACGGTAAAGAGTATCCATTGGATAATAATGATGCTACAAACTGTTTGCATGGCGGTTTCTTACGTTACAACTATTTGATGTATGATGCAGAATGTGCGATAAGTCAGGATGATGCAAGTGTATCATTTTCAAGAGTTAGTCCGGATGGCGAGCAGGGATTTCCGGGGAATCTGACATTTACGATCACATATACTTGGAATGATGCCAACGAGTTAATGATTGAATATAATGCGGTGAGTGATGCCGATACAATATTAAATATCACCAATCACAGTTATTTTAATATTGGTTGTGGTGGACAGGCTGCCGGAGATGTGTTGGGTGCACAGGTGCAGATTGCTTCAGCAAAATATACACCGATCAATGAAAAACGACTGCCAACGGGAGAAATTTGTGACGTTGCAGGAACAGCAATGGATTTTAGAGAGTTTCATGACATTGGTTCCAGAATCGGTGAAGATGATGCAAATGTTCAGACAGTATCCGGATATGATCACAATTATATTTTACCGGGCAATCCGGGCGAGATCTGCTATGCAGCTGCTGTGAGAGATCCGGAAAGTAGACGTATTGTGGAAGTGTATACAGATATGCCGGGTGTACAGTTGTATACGGCGAAAGAGCTTGTAGAACAAGGTGGAAAAGGTGGCATTACCTATGGAAATTTCGGTGGTTTATGCTTTGAAACACAGCAGTACCCAAATGGAATTAATGAGCCGAAATTCCCATCACCGATCCTTAAAGCAGGGGAAACCTTTGAATCAACGACAGTGTTCCGATTTGGAATTTATTAGTTGAAGCACGTATTTTTGGAATTTATTTATTGATTTGTGTTTTTTTGGAAGCTACCGGTTGAGGTGTACATTTTTAGCATTTATTAGATGAATTGCGTATTTTTAGAAATCTGTTTGTGGGGTGTGCATTAAATATGTGTTTAAAATGGGAGGGGGACTTGGCGGAGGGAGATCTGCCAAGTCCCATTAATGAAAATGATTATGAAAAAAGTAAGTAATGTAATCAACTTACAGGTAATAAGTTACCGAAAAACTGTGTGCGGTTTGTGGTAAAAGTATGAACATTTTGTGAAAACGTTCATATAAATAATTAAAACTTTCCATACCGGAAATCACTGTCAAAACTAATTGCGGCAAGGCAATTGCTATAGTTTCCTGATGGAAGGACCCATAATATAGTGGCTGCAAAATATGTCAATACTACCGACATAATAAGTAATATGTGGTTGTGGGAGATTTGCGGTATGGAAAGTTTGAATAAATATTATACAAAATGGTGGAAAGTAATGAAAAGTGTATTTCAGAAGTGTTTGCGAAAAGATTTTGGAAAGCATGAGTATAAGAGATATGTTGCGCTAAGTCGCAGAGAGTTGAAAGGACAAAAGCCAAATGAACTTTCTTTTGTCAATAAACCGGTGTACCAAAGAATGTACCGTCATCTGATGGCCGAGTCCCCGGATAGACGTGCACAAAGGGCAGAGGGGCTTCTAAAGGCGTTATATAAAGCACTGCGGATAGGTCAAAGTTTTGTGCCAGTGACAATCGTATATGTGATCGCTAATTTTTTGCTGATCGGATTGAAATTAGATTATGTTGTTACATGCATTAGTCTTACTGTATTAGGCATCAGCTTTTTGTACAAATTAACCGAATATTTAACCAATCGCTATTGTTTTATCGACGCTTACTTGGTAATGGTATACCGTGCCGTTCTTGAAAAGCTAGATAGCTGAAACAGCCCGGAACGGCAAGCTGAAATAACCAAAATTGCAAAAACAGCCAACCAAAGCAGCGCAAAGGCAAGCTAAAATGCCGGGAAATGAGAATTAAGTCACCCCAATTACCCGAAAAGGCAAGCTGAAATAACCAAAATTGCAAAAACAGCCAACCAAAGCAGCGCAAAGGCAAGCTAAAATGCCGGGAAATGAGAATTAAGTCACCCCAATTACCCGAAAAGGCAAGCTGAAATAACCAAAATTGCAAAAACAGTCAACCAAAGCAGCGCAAAGGCAAGCTAAAATGCCGAAAAATGAAAATTAAGTCACCCCAACCACCCGAAGAGGCAAGCTGAAATAACCAAAATTGCAAAAACAGTCAACCAAAGCAGCGCAAAGGCAAGCTAAAATGCCGAAAAATGAGAATTAAGTCACCCCAACCACCCGAAGAGGCAAGCTGAAATAACCAAAATTGCAAAAACAGTCAACCAAAGCAGCGCAAAGGCAAGCTAAAATGCTGAAAAATGAGAATTAAGTCACCCCAACCACTCGGAACGGCAAGCTGAAATAACCGAAATCACAAAATCAGCCAACCAAAGCAAGAAAAATCAGTCATCTTCTAGGTCTACTTGCACATCATCTGTATTTTCGCTATTATGGTTAAGAACTTAAATTGGACATTAACGTTGCACAGGAGGCTGCATATGAATACAGAACGCAAACTGATTTTTTTTGATATAGATGGCACGATTGTGACGGAGGCTCGTGATGGTCGTATTATTCCGGATAGTACACGTACAGCCCTTCGAAAATTACAACAAAACGGCCACTTATGTTTTATTAATACCGGACGAGCGCTTGCTGAGATTGACGAACCTATTTTACAGTTGCAAATGGATGGGCTTGTCTGTGGCTGTGGTACATATATTACGTATCACGATAATGTACTTGCTGAACATACGATACCGTTTGATCTTGGTAATCGCATATTAGCAGCGTTACATGACTGTAATCTGGAATGGATTCTTGAAAGCACGGGGGCTGTATATTATAGTTCACAAACATATCATAGCCACATAGGCGATTTCAAAGAAGAACAAATGGGGGTCATTCCCAATCTTTTTCTTGTGGCACCACAGGATGCACATGATCTGACGTTTGATAAATTTTGTATTTGTGATACACCGGGAAGTGATACGGAACGTTTTCTAAAAATGTTTGAACATGACCTCACCTTTATTGACCGTGGTAATGGGTTTTATGAAGTTGTTCCAATGGGATATTCCAAAGCCAGTGGTATGCAGTTTTTGATGGATCATTTTGCGATTGCAAAAGTGGATACGATTGCCATTGGTGACAGTACAAACGATCTGCCGATGCTGTCCTATGCCGGCACTGGAATTGCCATGGGTGGCAGTGCAGCTTCGGTTTTAGATGCCGCAGACTTTGAAACAGATACGATCTTGCAAGATGGTCTTTATAATGCTTTTCGATATTTGCAGCTTGTGTAGTTTTAACAGACGATCAAACGGAGGATAAGAATGAACGATTATTTACCAATTTCCAAAAAGGATATGCGAAAAAGAGGCTGGGATGAGGTTGATTTTGTCTATGTGTGTGGAGATGCTTATGTAGATCATCCGTCTTTTGGAATGGCAATCATTACACGTGTGTTAGAGGCACATGGTTTTCGGATTGGTGTTATCTGCCAGCCGGACTGGAAAGACGAGCAGAGTGTGCAGGTGTTTGGCAGACCACGTTTAGGATTTTTGGTGTCTGCCGGCAATATGGATTCTATGGTCAATCATTATACTGTTTCCAAGAAAAGACGCCATCAAGACGCCTATACTCCGGGAGGCGTTATTGGAAAACGTCCGGATCATGCAACCGTAGTTTATTGCAATTTGATCCGTAAAGTGTATAAACAGGTTCCGATCATTATCGGAGGAATCGAGGCCAGTCTGCGCCGATTAGCACATTATGATTATTGGTCAGACAGCGTGAAACATTCGATCTTGGTGGATTCGCAGGCGGATATTGCAGTATATGGCATGGGAGAACGCGCGATAGTTGCAGTGGCAGAAGCACTGGACAGTGGGATTGCAGTAGAAGATATTACATTTATTGATGGATGTGTTTATCGTGCTAAAAATTTAGATGCAGTGTACGATGCACAGATGCTGCCATCGTATGATGACATTTGCAGCGACAAGAAACAATATGCAAAAAGTTTTTATATACAATATCAAAATACCGATTCTGTCACGGCAAAAAGATTGGTAGAACCGTACAGCGACCATTTATATATTGTGCAAAATCCACCGGCTGCTCCACTTACGGAATTAGAGATGGATGATGTGTATGCACTGCCATATATGAGGGGGTACCATCCTATCTATGAAAAAGATGGTGGTATTCCGGCACTTAATGAAATTAAATTTAGCTTGACAAGCAATCGCGGATGCTTTGGCGGTTGCAGCTTTTGTGCGCTGACCTTTCATCAGGGACGAGTGGTTCAGGTGCGCAGTCATGAGTCGATCATTGAAGAAGCAAAGCAGATGATAGAAGATCCGCAATTCAAAGGATATATTCATGATGTAGGTGGTCCGACAGCTAATTTTCGGCGTACAGCCTGTGATAAACAGAAAAAATATGGTGTCTGTACCGGTAAGCAGTGTTTGTTCCCAAAACCTTGCAATAACCTTGTTGCAACACATGATGATTATCTGATACTTCTTCGAAAGTTGAGAAAACTTCCCGGTGTGAAAAAAGTATTTATTCGCTCAGGAATTCGTTTTGATTACGTGATGGCAGATAAAGATGATACCTTTTTGAAGGAGCTATGCGAATATCATATTAGCGGACAGCTTAGAGTCGCACCGGAACATGTTTCTGATGCAGTCCTTACGCGGATGGGTAAACCGGAAAATGCAGTGTATGAACGTTTCCTGAAACGCTATCAGAGAATCAACAGCAAAGTTGGTAAAGAACAATTTGTGGTGCCATACCTGATGTCTTCCCATCCGGGTTCGACACTAAAGGAAGCAGTGGAATTAGCGGAATATTTACGAGATCTTGGTTATATGCCGGAGCAGGTGCAGGATTTTTATCCGACGCCATCCACAATCTCGACGTGTATGTATTATACCGGATATGATCCGCGCACAATGGAACCGGTATATGTGCCTAAAAATCCGCATGAAAAGGCAATGCAGCGTGCGTTGATACAGTATCGTAATCCGGACAACTATGATCTGGTCAAGGAAGCCCTGATCAAAGCAGACCGTCGCGATCTGATCGGATATGATGCGAAATGTCTGATCCATCCGCGCAAAGAAAAGTGGATGGAGCATAGCGGGAAGAAGGCATCCCACAAGGGAAAAACAGGAAAACGCTCGAATAATGGGACTAAGTCCGGAAAGCAGCCAGAGAGAAACGGACAAAGGAAATCGAACGTGGATCGTAATCGAAGCGGTGGGCAGAAGCGTTCCGGGCGCAATAGCAGAAGAAAATAGCAAGAATAGAGCGTATTTAGGGTGGAGAGATACAATATCAACTGAATTGGCAAGATTTGGGGCAGCTATTATGGCTTGTCAGGAAAGTAAATGGTTTCGGAAAATTATTAAAAAGTGGGAATTTTGGGAAAATGGTAAATTAGAAGAGGACATCCTAAAGACAACGGAGGAAGAAGAAAAAAAGAGAGGTCGAAAGCTGTATGAGTGATTCGCTGTAAATTGCATTTAAGCTTTTCAATTCAGTTCATATATAAAATTGTATACTTTATTAAAAAAATATTTGACATACAATGATATGTATTGTATAATACAAATTAAAATAGTTTCTATTAAAAATAGTTTCTATTAAAAATAGTTTCTATTAAAAATAGTTTCTATTAAAAATAGTTTCTATTAAAAATAGTTTCTATTAATTCTGTTATATTTATTTTCATTACAAATCAATATGAGGAGGAAATCGTATGAAAAAAAACATCAAAAAAATGGTATCTGTTGTGGCTATTACATGCATGATTGCTAATGTAAGTTTAGCAGGCGCATATGAAACGAAAGGTGGAAAGTTAGGTAAGACATCAGTGACATGTTCTATTTCCCGACAAGGAGGTTCGACTACATATTCCCAAGCTTATTTAAAAATATCAGCCAGAAATAAGGTTGAGAAATTAGGAATTAAAAATATTAACATTGTCAAAAAAGACGGTGGTGGAGAGATGGGGGTAAGCAAGTCGGCGAGCAATGCGTATACCGTATCTTATGCTGGTGAACACTATAAACCAGGCTCAATAAAGAGAATTTCTGCTAAATTTTATGTTACAAGTTCAAATTTTGGAAATTTTAGTGTTAATCTTTCAGAATAATTGCAGAGAGGTTGTTGGAGAAAAGCGGTTGATTTAACAACAAAATCAACCGTGTTTTCTCTTGCGTGGACAGGATAGAGCAATAATTGTAATCTCTAAATATTAATGGAAAATAGGGGGTGTCTTTATGAAAAACAAAAAGATAATTATTGGATTGTGTTGTGGCGTAGTTATCATAATAGGAATATTTTTGGTGCTAATAGCGACGAGAAAGCCGGTGGAAAAAAATGTCCGGCGGGCTGATCATTCAACGAAAACAAAAACACCCATAGCGGTTGATTACAGCGGAATTGGAAATACTTCAGGCAATCTTCAAAATGGTGGAGATCAGGCATATGTACAAGGACGTGGGGTGGTAATAGATAACAGAGATGATAGCGGTTCGCAGATGTTATGTTTTGATGATTCCACACAAAAACTACAATTTTATTGTAATAAACGCTCCTGCTTACATAATGGGACAGATTGCATTACAAATCAGCAATTAAGTTATATGGTTAGCTATGGCGATGTTGTTTTTGCAGTCAGTGGAACAGATAATAGTGAAATTTGGAAAATACAAAATAATGAGATCACCTGCATTTACAGAAGTAAAAATCATATTGGAGGTCTATGGGGCTACCGGAAATATTTATATTTTATGAATGATTTTGGCATTTATAGAATTTCTATCGATGATCCGTCTAAGGAGGAGCAGGTGATTGATAAACCGGTATCATATGAATATGTAACATTTTATAAAGATAAAATATATTTTTGCTTAGAGGATCTGTTACTTTATCAAACAAATTTGGATGGCAGTGATAAAAAACGCTTTTGCGATGAAAAGGCAGCGTCGCCACAGATATGTGGGGATTATTTATATTATCGGTGCATGGAATATGATAAAAAGGGTCGTTTTGAGGTGGAAAATACCTTAAAGCGGATTTCTTTAACAGACCATCACGTAGAAAAGGTGTTGGATGAGGTATATTTATTTAACATTGATGAAAAAAACAACAAGATTTATTATCAGGTGATCTTAAATGATGAGGATGTTTCTTTGAGAGTGTTAGATATTGCGTCAAACAAAAGCAACGAAGTTACAAAGTGCGCGATGGGAGCACTGTACGTGTGCCCGGAGAGTGATTGGCTGGTAATTCAACAATATGAAGGACAGTTAAAAGAGGGGCAAGTGGGTGCGCGTCCTACACATTTGTACTGCGTTAAGAAGGATGGAAGTGGCGAAAAACGTCTCGATTATCCGAAAAAGGTGGAGGGCTAACGATGATTAGAGATAAGATTTTTGTTAAGTTTGCAATTGTATTTGGAATAGGTGTTTTGCTGTTTGGCAGTATAATATTTTTCGTGAACAGGAATCACAAAAATGAGAAACATTTGAACAAAGTACATAAAAGCGTAGATGCAGAGAATACACCTGTAAGTGATGGTCCGATAAAGCAAACTTCAGCGGGGTTTTATTTATACGATAAGGCTGAACAGCCAATTATGAATGATCAAATAATTGAAGTTAGTAGTGATGGGAAATATGAATTTAATCTTGAATGTATCAATAACTGTAACACAACGTTGAACTATATTATAGCGGTTTTTGTGAACGATTGTTATCAAGAAATAGAACATATCGAAGGAGGGGAAGAAAAGGCAGGTGCTTTTTTATTGAACCCAAATTCTTCTGAAAAGTTGAACATTAAATTTTCGGCAAAAAGTTTTAACAGAAAAAATAATCAGCTTAGAATGGTTATGATTTATTATCCGGATAATATTCCGAATGATTCGCTGGATCAAGTGTTGGTTGGAGAGTCCGCCGGTGTATATAAGATAAAGGGAACATTACCTAATATAGCGAATCCTCGCAAAAAGTTCATACATATGAAATCACGCAAGATCGATAAAGAAAATGATTCAGAAGCTGTATGGCTTTCCGAGAAAGAAGAAAAAAGTATGCCGAAATTTGATTATATATTAGATATGGAAAATTCAGATCATATTTATTTAGGGGCATTAGGAAAGTCGAAGGTATATGTTGGGATGATATTTGTAGATGGCTTTCCCATTAAGGTGGATGGCAATTATTCTTTCTTTTGGAGACAAAAACCAAATGAAATAATAAGTAAAAAAATATCTGTGAATTCAGCTAAGAGTAATGTAGTGTTTGCTTATATGTATGAACAAGGGGGTGATGTTGATAGTTCGTATGTTACAGACAAGTATAAAATTCAACCGTAAAGGTGGAGGACTAAGACCATGAAGTTAGAGATTAAAAACATTAGTAAGCAATACGGTAAAAAAACGGTGTTGCAGGGGGTGTCACAAGAGTTTTCAGGAGGAGTATACGGCTTGTTGGGCCCGAACGGTGCAGGAAAAACGACATTGTTAAATATTATCGCCACTGTTTTAAAGGCATCGGCAGGAACAATCTGTTACGAGCAGAAAAATGTGTTTGATGATCTGGCAGGGTATCATTCTATGGTAGGTTATCTGCCACAAAAGATCGGATTCTATACTCATTTTACCGGATATGACATGATGAAATACATGCATTATCTAAAGGGGGGAGATCGTAAGAACACTCGTCAGATTGATGAATTGCTGCAAAGAGTAAATCTATATGATGTAAAAGATAATAAGATCGCCACTTATTCCGGTGGAATGAAGCAGCGTCTTGGCATTGCACAGGCTTTTTTAGAAAGTCCAAGAATACTGCTGTTAGATGAACCGACAGTTGGCCTGGATCTGGAGGAGCGCGCGGAGTTTAAGAGGATGATACAGGAAGCCGGCAAGGAGATGACAGTGATCTTATCCACGCACATTGTTTCTGATGTTGAAGAGACGGCAGATTATATATTAGTTATGAATGAAGGAAAGGTTCTGGAGAATCATGCAATGTCTTATTATATGAAGCAGATAGAAGATAAGGAACTGACCGGCTTAGAACAGTATTATTTGCATTTGACGGGGAGAAAATTACATGATACAGGGAATGAAATTTGAAAGCAAAAAGTATGTGCTTACTTGGGGAACGTTACTTATGCTGCTATTGCTGACGTTTGCGGCAATTGGCTTAATGCATTTTAATGAGTACGGATATGTTTTTGAAAAAAATACAAGGGAAATTTTCTTTACAAAGATGAAAGACCAACAGATTTCCTTAGCTGACAAGCAAAAGCTGCAGGAGGAAGTCGATCAGCTTCAGACAGAGCTTTATCGTGAGGATGGGACACCGATTAAAACAGAAATTAAGAAGCCGGGGAAATATGCCGGTACGAAGCTTGACGAATATGGCTTTTTAGGAGAAGCGATCGATTGCATTGACTGTATCCAAAAGAGAAACAGTAATATGGAGCTGATGGTTTCTGATTATCAGGGAGAATTGGTGGGTTACCATAAAGAAAAAAATACAACAATTGTTGATCAAAAAAAGCTTACGGCTGCCGTTTGTTGTGAACTATATGGCGTACTGCCTTGTTTGTTTGTCATCTTTGTCCTTAGCAATTCTTTTTCCATAGAGTGGGAGAGTCATTTGGCAGATGTTGTCCATGTCACCCGCAAAGGAAGAGAGAGAATTATACTCACGAAGTTATTGCATGGAGTTTTTTGGTCTGTGATTTCCAATTTTTATTTTTGGGGTATTTATTTGGCATATCAATGGTTTGCTGTTGGTATGCGTAGTGAGGACTGGAGCAGTCCGCTCTTTTTGGTGGAGGGGTATCAAATGTGCGCTTCAGGACTAACGATCTTTGGTTATATTTTGCGACAGATCGCAGCATCTGCACTTGCCACGATTGTCATCGCAGTGATCACCATGTTGTTATCCAAATTAACGCGCAAAGGGATCTTTGCACTGTTAGCGGCATTGGTCATTTTTATACTGGGGATCATTCCGGATGTTATGGAAGTGGTACTTTATAACAGCATTTTTTTGGTGGATTCGGGAGAACGGTATTTCCTGCCGAGACCGGAATTTTATCGATTATTAAAAATCGAAAAACTTGGTAATCCGATTTCATTATTTCAGATAAAATATTTTGCGCAGCAGCCGAGGTATATTCAATTAGGACAGTATCAATATTCTATGGTGATCTTCCCGCTGCTTATCGCCGTTATTCTTATTGGGATATGTATTATGCTATTGTTGTGGACCAAAAGAGGTGGTAAAAAATGATATGGTTTGAATGGAAAAAGATCTTAAACGGTAGAGTGCTGCTATGCTTTGTCGTTATCCACCTGGCTTTCCTGATGCTCTTTTGGACACAGAATTCTAGTGTACAAAAGGGAAGAAATACTGCAAAGCAGCAGGAAATATATCAAAAGATCGGTGGCAGATTGACGGCATCTACCGCAAAAGAGATTGAAGAGCTGAAACAGAGAAAGGATGCCGTGTTAGAGGAGGAGGCGCAGAAAGAAGATGAATATGCGCAGGGGAAGATCAGCGTCGATGAGTATATGAAATATCGTGACGAATATCATATGATGAATGATAAGAATGAAGCAATTGATATGATCTATGAAAAATACGAGACAGCACGAAAAAATGGCTCTTGGATGATCTTTGATGGTTATTACGATCAATTATTTCGCATGGATCGAACGCAGTGGGGCTTGATGTTGTCTGTTTTTTTGCTGATCGTGTTGTTAGTATGCTGTGAGCCAAAAGAGTTATTGGCAACGATAAGTGTAACCAGAGAAGGCAGAAGAGGATTATGGGGTGCTAAGCTTAGAACAATCCTTATGGCGACATTGATATTTGTCATTCTGTTTGCCGTGGAGGAACTTATGGTGATACGACAGTTTTCGCCACTTTCTTATTTGGACGCACCCATTCAAAGCATTTCCTGTTTGGCAGGAAAGCATATCACGATCAGTATTGCTCATTGGTATTTGTTGACGCTGTTACTTCGAGTAGTAAATACAATGATCTTTGCAGTCGTGACCTATAGTATTCTATATTTTATACAAAACAAAAAGGTCGGAGCCCTGATTTTGGCAGTGCTCATATTTGGACCGGTATTGGCAGCGGCGTTTATGCAGTACGACACTTGGAATATAATAGCAAAATGGATCATGGTTTATCCGGTTATTTCCTAAAATATAGGATGAAACCAGTCGTTATAAAAAATATAATATCTCCATTGGAGAAAATCCTCCATGAGAGAAAATCGTCCTTGGAGAAAATCTGTCGCTAACTTGAAAAAGTAAATTCCAGTGCAGGAGAATATCCTTCATGGGAGAAAAACTTGACAAACAGAGGTGATAAGGGGTAAAGTAATATTAACTAGAGGTGTTGGTAGGGTAGCACAATAAGTTTGTGTTACTTTTGATAAGGGAGGGATGACGATGTCATTATATACAGGTAATAATAGTGGATTGATGAGTTCGTTATTTGGATCATACAAGAACTCATTGTTTGGAGGTTTGAGCAGCTCTCTGAGCGATTATTCGATGATCCGTAGTGGTGCGTATGGCAAGCTGATGAAAGCATATTATGCAAAAGAGGCTGGTACAACGCAGAAGACAGACAAAACAGACAAAACTAATAAAAACGATAAGACAGCACAGATGAGCACACAGGAAAAGGAGCAGCTTCAGCAGATGCAGGAGCTCAAGACCGGTGCAAAAAGTTTGTCGGATGCGGCATCTGCCTTGCAAAAGGACTCTTTGTATAAGGTTGAGACGGCAGAGGATGGTACGAGTGCGGTGGATCGCAGCAAGATCACATCAGCACTGAAGAGTTTTGTAGGTGCGTATAATACTTACATTGAGCAGACCGGTAAATCCTCGAAGTCAACGGTGCAGAAGCAGAATCTGTCAGCGTTGAAAGCAACAGCTGCTAATTCCAAATTGTTGGCAGAGGTTGGTATTAGTTATGACAAAAAAGGCAACTTGACATTGGATGAGACAAAGGCACAGAAAGCTTCCCTGTCAACGATCAAATCACTGTTTCAGGGTGGTGGTTCTTATGGAGATACGATCGGTGATAAGGCAACAGCAACATATCGGCTTGCCAATAGTGCAAGTTATAAGACTTCCGGAGGAACCAGATATAGCAGCCAGGGAACGTATTCTACTCTTGGCAACACCAGTAATTTACTGGATCAACTGCTATAAATAATGCGTATTTATGTGAAGAAATAGATTGTCCAACTGTTTGGTGCGGTTGGACAGTTTTTCTGTATAGCCAAAATAATGGTAGAGGTGAATTATGTATCGATTTTATGTATCTGCAGACCAGCTTGCAGAAAAAGAAGTGTTCATTTCCGGGGGAGATGTCAACCACATCAAAAATGTATTACGCCTTGAGGTGGGAGACTGGATCGTAGCTTGTGATGGGAACGGAACGGATTATGTATCGCGGATTCAATCTATTTGCAGTGATGAGGTTGTTGCGTCGATCGAGAAGGTTCAGCCCACGGGAACAGAACTGCCGGTGAGGATCACTTTATTTCAGGGAATGCCGAAGAAAGACAAACTGGAACTGATCATTCAAAAGGCGGTGGAACTGGGTGCCTGTGAAATTGTGCCGGTCATGACAAAACGGACAGTTGTTAAGCTGTCTGAGGAAAAAAAGATCAACAAGCGGTTAGAGCGTTGGCAGTCTATTGCGTATGCGGCAGCAAAGCAGTGCGACCGAGGGATCATTCCTACGGTACACAAACCGGTAAGTTATGAGGAAGCACTTGCTATGGCAGACCAACTTGATTATAATGTAATACCATATGAGCTTCAGACAGGGATGGAAGAGGCAAGAAAGATTGTGGATCAGGCGTGTAAGCAGCGGTCTCTTGGCATTTTCATCGGGCCGGAAGGTGGATTTGAACCGGAGGAAGTGGAACGTGCCATGACGAGAAACATACATCCGATGACGCTTGGAAAACGTATTTTACGTACCGAAACAGCAGGAATGGCGTTATTATCCATTCTAATGTTTCAGATGCAGGGTGAATGACTGTCAGGGTGCAGCATTTGACCTAAAGTCGTATGCAGGGGCGGGGGACTTGAAGATTAGTGTTAGGATAACATGGAGGCAGCAATGGAAGCATATTTAGATAATGCGGCAACGACGAGAGTTTTTCCGGAAGTCAGAGAAAAAATGGTTCGTGTGATGGAGGAAGATTTTGGAAATCCTTCCAGTAAACATACCAAAGGAATGGAAGCGGAAAAGTATATTCGTGAAACCAAGGAGATTTTAGCAAAAGACTTAAAATGCACTCCCGGAGAAATTATTTTTACATCAGGTGGAACAGAGTCTAATAATATGGCATTGATCGGTGGCGCATATGCAAATCGACGCGCAGGCAAACATATTATCACGACGAGGATAGAGCACGCTTCTGTACATGAACCGCTTGCCTTTCTGGAGGAGTTGGGCTATCAGGTTACGTATCTGCCGGTGGATAAAAACGGACAGGTTTCACCGAGCGAGTTAGAGAAAGCGTTGACGGAAGAAACGATTCTTGTGTCGATCATGTTAGTGAATAATGAATTAGGTGCAGTGGAGGATGTAAAAACTCTGTCGGAGATCGTGCATTCTTACAATCCTAAGATTTTATTTCATGTTGATGCTATCCAGGCATATGGCAAATATCATATTGTGCCGAAACGTTTGGGGATCGATCTGATGTCTGTCAGCGGTCACAAGCTGCATGGACCTAAGGGAGTCGGATTCCTTTATATGCGTGACAAAGCGAAAGTTCGTCCGCTCATTTACGGCGGTGGTCAGCAAAAGGGATTTCGTTCCGGTACGGAAAATGTTCCGGGGATTGCCGGCTTGGGTGTGGCAGCAGAGCTGTTTTGCAAAAACAGATCAACCTATGTGGAACAGATGTATGCCTGCAAGAAACATTTGATCGAGGGACTGGAAGTACTAGAAGATGTGACGGTCAATGGCGTGTCAGGGCTTCCATTGGAAGAGACAGCACCACATATTGTCAGCGCAAGTTTTGCAGGAGTGCGCAGTGAAGTGTTATTGCATGCACTGGCAGAAAAAGGTGTCTTTGTATCCTCGGGTTCGGCTTGTTCGTCGAATCATCCGGAACTTAGTGGTACGTTGAAGGCTATCGGTGTGGCAGATGAATTACTAGATTCTACGCTGCGGTTTAGTTTCTCGACAGATACAACGATAGAGCAGATTGACTATGCATTGGAGCAATTATGTAATTTACTTCCGATGCTTCGAAGATTTATTAGAAAGTAGGAGGTTATCAATGGCAAAACAGGCTTTTTTATGTAAGTACGCAGAGATTGGAATTAAGGGAAAGAATCGTTATAAATTTGAGAATGCATTATGCGAACAGATCCGCAGACGATTGGCAAAGATTGATGGCGAATTTACCGTTGTCAGAGAGCAGGGACGTATTTTTGTGGAAGCAGATGGAGATTATGATTTCGATGATGCGATCGATGCCATGAGTCATGTGTTTGGTGTATCCGGCATCAGTCCGGTCGATGTCATCGAAGAGAAAGATTGGGATAAACTGACGGTCTGCGTGGGAGATTTTGTGGAGCATCAATATGGCAGCAAACCGTTTACGTTTAAGGTGAAATGCCGCCGCAGTGATAAGCATTATCCGCTGACTTCACCAGAGGTTTGTGTAGAGATGGGAAGTTATTTGCTGGATCGCTTTGAGAATGTCAAAGTTGATGTACATGATCCGGATGTATATATTTGGGTAGAGATCCGTGATAAAGCTTATGTATATTCGAAAGTATACACAGGAGCGTGCGGTATGCCGCTTGGCACAAATGGCCGCGCAATGTTATTGCTTTCCGGCGGAATTGACAGTCCGGTAGCTGGATATATGATCGCCAAACGCGGTGTGTATGTAGATGCAGTATATTTTCATGCACCGCCTTATACGAGCGAACGTGCTTTGCAGAAGGTAGTTGATCTGGCAAAGATCATTTCTAAATATGTTGGTCCGATCCGTTTGCATGTGGTCAACTTTACGGACATTCAGCTCTATATTTATGAAAAATGTCCACATGAGGAATTGACGATCATTATGCGTCGTTATATGATGCGCATTGCAGAAAAATTAGCCTATGACAATGATTGTTTAGGCCTTATTACCGGAGAGAGTATCGGTCAGGTGGCAAGCCAGACGATGCATAGTTTGGCAGCAACGAATGAGGTGTGCACACTTCCGGTATATCGTCCGTTGATCGGATTTGATAAGCAGGAGATCGTAGATATTTCGGAAAAGATTGGAACGTATGAGACATCGATCCAGCCGTTTGAAGATTGCTGTACGATCTTTGTTGCGAAGCATCCGGTTACAAAACCAGATTGCAAGGTAATTCGCAGATCCGAGGAAAATCTGACCGAAAAGATTGATGAAATGGTACAGACTGCATTAGATACGATTCAGATTATTGAGATTGATGAGTAAACATAAGTGATCGCATCCTCGTGGAGCGTTTTTTACATTATAGGAAACGTGAAGTTTCCTATAATGTAAAAAACCTCTTTCCGGCTGGAAAGAGGTGATACTGCTCACACAATATGGTATATAGAGTATTACTCTACAATGTAAGGTGCTAAAACCTTAAGGATCTCATCGGTGTCATCGTCATGGATGTTCAGATCAATGGCTTTAGACAGATCCAAACTGAAGATTCCCATGATAGACTTAGCGTCGATCACATATCTTCCGGATACTAAATCAAAGTCAGTGTTAAACTTAGTTACGTCGTTTACAAATGCTTTTACCTTGTCAATTGAGTTTAATGAAATTTTTACTGTTTTCATATTTTTTTACCTCCTTTTCTTTCTTACAGTTTTATACTAGTCACTATGGAAGAAAAAGTCAATATACAATGTTGCTAAAAAAATAATTTGAAAACGAAAAAACATAGCCAAAAATGAACAGGATTATTTTTTGAGAACAGCATTTTTACATAAAATGGATGAGAAAGGAAGAAAGAATTATGCGGATTGCCTTTTTGACGCTTGGCTGTAAAGTGAATTCTTATGAGACAGACAAGATGAAAAATAAATTTATCGAGGCGGGAGATTATATCGTTTCTTTCGAGGAAGAGGCGGATATTTATTTGGTGAATACATGTACCGTAACAAATATTGCTGACCGTAAATCCAGACAGATGCTTCATCGCGCTAAGAAAAAAAATCCACAGGCATTGATCGTTGCTACGGGATGTTATGTAGACTCTGCACTGGCAAAAGATGAGCAGGATGAAAGCGTGGATCTGTTTGTACCGAATGACCAAAAGAACGCCATTGTAACTTTAGTCAAGCAGGCGTGGCAGCAAAATGTGGCGGATGCGGTACAAAGCGAAAATGGAGTTTCCATAGAGGAGAAAGTGTGGCAGATATCCGGGGAAGAGACCGGAAGAGTTGGCGGTGGTGAATCTTTGATGGCACAGGAAGAAGAGCATACCAGAGCATATCTTACCGTGCAAAATGGCTGTAATCTGTATTGCTCCTATTGCATCATTCCGTATGTTCGAGGACCGCTGACGAGCAAGCCGATCCCGCAGGTCGTACAAGAGTTGAAACAGATGGCTGCGAAAGGTATTCGGGAAGTTGTACTTACCGGAATACATTTGTCTTCTTATGGGGTAGATGACCGCAAAGCAAGTTCCTTTTTAGAATTGAAAGGGCGTCCGCTGTTAGAGCTACTTACAGCTGCCAATGCGGTGGATGGCATTGAGCGGATCCGCTTAGGGTCGTTAGAACCGCGTATTATTACGGAAGAGTTTGTGGCACATTTGGCTGCACTGCCGAAGGTATGTCCGCATTTTCATTTGTCCCTGCAAAGCGGCTGCGATGAAACACTGCGCCGTATGAATAGACATTATACGAGTGAGCAGTATTTGGAAGGCGTGCATATATTGCGGCGTTATTATGAGAATCCGGCGATCACGACAGATATTATAGTAGGATTTCCGGGAGAGACAGAGGAAGAGTTTGCAGAGACATTGGCGTTTGCAGAGACGGCAGCGTTTGCGCAGATCCATGTGTTTAAGTATTCCAGACGCAAGGGAACAGTGGCAGACAAGATGCCGGAACAGCTTTCGGAGCAGGAAAAAGCAGGTCGCAGTGACCGGCTGTTAGCGGTGACAGAGCAGCTTTCGGAAACGTACCGCAGACAATTTATCGGACAGGTAACGCAGGTGCTGTTGGAAGAAATGACAGAAATAGATGGCGAAAATTATGTTGTCGGCTACACATCCAGATACGTTCGCGTTGCTGTGCCGATCGGTGCAGATGGGATGTTTGAAAAGGGTGCAGTAGTCTTTGTAAAGCTGGAAAAACAGGGGCCGCATGATGTTTTGTTAGGGCATTTTGCCGAATGAGCCCACAAAAAAAACTTGTATTTTTCGTTTGATTATATTACTATAGACGATAGGTAAGAGTACGTGAAAAGAGAATGGAGGTTAGAGCCTTTATGCAGGAAGTAAATAATACACAATATTTCAAAGTACAGAAGGACCAGGATATTGAGGTTAAGGATGTTGTAGAACAGGTATACCGTGCCTTGATAGAGAAAGGATATAACCCAGTAAACCAGATTGTCGGGTATATTATGTCTGGTGACCCAACGTATATTACCAGCCACAAGGGCGCAAGAAGTTTGATCCGCCGTGTGGAGCGTGATGAGATGATAGAATTATTGTTAGAAGATTATATCCGCAATAATTTTTCATAGAACCTAATAGCCGGGGATTAAGAGTGCATAAGCAGATAGAAGGAGTAGCATAGCCGTGAGAGTGATAGGACTTGACTATGGATCAAAGACGGTTGGAGTGGCATTGAGTGATGAATTGATGCTGACAGCTCAGCCTCTTACTACGATTCACCGTGACAGACCGACGAAATTGCGTCAGACATTAGCTCAGATTGAACAGATCATAGAACAATACGATGTGGATCGCATTGTGGTCGGCTGGCCGAAGAAGCTGGACAATGAAGAGGGTGAGCGTTGCGAGAAGACAAAAGAATTTGGCGATATGCTTGAAAATAGAACCGGGCTTGAAATAATCTATCAGGATGAAAGACTGACGACAGCACAGGCAGACGGTGTATTAGAGCAGGGGGGCATACGTAAGGACAAGCGTAAGCAATATATTGATAAGATGGCGGCATCTTTGATCCTGCAGAATTATTTGGATACATTGTCTCACCGGTAGAGCAGGTAGAGAGCAGCTATAAAGGTTATAGCGATACGGAGGAGACGAAACGATGACGGAGCAAGTTATCTTTACGAATGAAGACGGAGAGGACATTCGTTTTTATGTTGTAGAAGAAACGAAAATAGCTGGAGTAAATTATTTGCTTGTAACAGAGCAGGAAGATGCAGATTCAGAAGCATATATTATGAAGAAAGTTGCAGAGGACGGCAATGAGGAGCTTGTTTGTGAATTTGTAGAAGACGAACAGGAATTGGACGCGATTTCTAAAGTATTTGCGGAACTTTTAGAGGACGTTTCTATAGAAATGCAAGAATAATTCACCCGAGATAATAAGCTATATTGATAAGCTGTACAGTAATTATCGAGGGTTTGTTTTTTGTGCGCTTAAAAAATGAGAAAGGTAGGTAAGATTTTGAGAAGAGAAACAGATGATTATACGGATTTTGAAGGAGGAGTGCCACGTAAGGCGCCGGTAAGAAGGACACGCAGAACAGCGTCGCCGGCAGCACAGAGAAGAACGACGACCAGACGTGTTGCAGCGCCGAAAGAGAAGATCGAGATCGGTATGGGATTGAAAATCATCCCGTTGGGCGGCTTGGAGCAGATTGGAATGAATATTACCGCATTTGAGTACGAAGACAGCATTATTGTTGTGGATTGCGGATTGTCATTTCCGGGAGATGATATGTTAGGAATCGACCTGGTCATTCCGGATGTATCTTACTTAAAACAGAATATTGATCGTGTAAAAGGTTTTGTGATAACACATGGACACGAGGATCATATTGGTGCACTGCCTTACGTATTAAAAGAGATCAATGTTCCGGTTTATGCGACAAAGCTTACGATGGGACTGATCGAGAACAAATTAAAAGAACATGTTATGCCTAAGCCGGTAAAACGTAAAGTGGTTAAGTATGGACAATCCATCAATCTTGGCTGCTTTCGTGTAGAGTTCATCCGAACTAATCACAGTATTTCAGATGCAGCGGCATTGGCAATCTTTTCTCCGGTTGGAACAGTTGTGCACACAGGAGATTTTAAGGTTGATTTTACGCCGGTCAGTGGAGAGACGATAGACCTTGAGCGTTTTGGTGAACTTGGTAAAAAAGGAGTTCTGGCATTGATGGCAGATAGTACGAATGTGCAAAAGCCGGGTTACACGATGTCAGAGCAGACGGTTGGCAAAGTTTTTGATACGATCTTTGCGGAAAATGAAAAGAGTCGAATTATTGTAGCGACCTTTGCGTCGAATGTAGATCGTGTACAGCAGATTATAAATTCTGCTGAAAAATATGGAAGAAAGGTTGTCGTGGAAGGACGCAGTATGGTTAATGTGATCTCAACGGCGACAGAGCTTGGCTACTTAAATGTACCGAACAATATCATGATCGAAATGGAACAGATGCAGAACTATCCGCCGGAGAAATTGGTGTTGATCACGACCGGAAGTCAGGGAGAGGCGATGGCTGCATTGTCCCGTATGGCAGCGAATATCCATCGCAAAGTATCGATCATGCCGGGAGATACAGTGATCTTTAGTTCCAGACCGATTCCGGGCAATGAAAAGTCTGTATCCAAGGTTATTAATGAGCTGGCGGAAAAGGGTGCGAAAGTAATCGTGCAGGATACTCACGTATCCGGACATGCTTCACAGGAAGAGATCAAATTGATCTATTCTTTGGTGAAACCACAGTATGCGATCCCGGTACATGGTGAATATCAGCATTTGAAAGCTCATGCGGAACTGGCCCAGCAGATGGGTATTCCGAAAGAAAATACGATCATTTTATCGTCCGGTGACGTGTTAGATCTCTGTGAAGATCATGCAGTTTTGATCGGAAAAGTGCAGGCACAGGGCATTATGGTAGATGGTCTTGGCGTTGGAGATGTCGGCAATATTGTATTGCGTGACAGACAGTATTTATCTGAGAACGGGTTGATCATTATCGTTCTTACTTTGGAAAAATATACAAATCAATTACTTGCCGGACCGGATATTGTATCACGAGGCTTTGTTTATGTCAGAGAATCGGAGTATTTGATGGATGAGGCGAGAGAAGTGGTATATTCTGCATTAGAAAGATGTCTCGACAATCATGTAACAGACTGGACCAAGATCAAGACAGAGATTAAAGATAGTCTGAGTGATTATTTATGGAAAAAGATGAAGCGTAATCCGATGATCCTGCCGATCATCATGGAAGTGGAGTAAATACATGAATGAGATGAAACAATTAATGACGGAACTGACAGACAGGCTTAGAAAGACCAATGAATACAATCAGTATATCAATGTTCTTAGCCGTTTGAAGCAAGATCCGGAGCTTTATGAGAGAATCGGAGATTACAGACGACGAAGTCTATGGATCCAGATGCAGGAGGGAGAGGCTTTTATTCAGGGGAATAATGGTCTGCAGAAAGATTTTGCCGATCTCCAGGAAAATGGTCTTGCTAATGAGTTTTTTGCTGCAGAACATCAGTATATCGCAATGGTCAAAGAGCTGCAGGAGCAGTTCTTAGAAGGTTCGGCAGTGGAAACATCCTTTTTGGAGGGATAGAGATGAACGATCCTTATACCAGAAAACTGCAGGTGATGTTAAATTCTGCACGGTACCTGCTTGCAATTTGTGTCAATATATTAGTGCTGGTTCTCATTTTATATGGTGTCAGCCGTGTATGTATTTGCGGGTATCATTTTTGTTATGCGGTTTTTGGAACGGTAACGGTTGATCAGGGCAAAGGACAGGAAAAAGTTTTTCAGGTAGAGACGAACCGGTCTATGTATGAAGTGGCAGACAAACTTCAAAAACAGGGGTTGATCGTTGATAAGTACAGTTTTTATGCGAGAACACAACTGCTGGAGCAGGATACTGTTATCTTGCGGCCGGGAACCTATGTATTGCGTACGAATATGGACTATCAGGAGATTATTGACATTTTAACAGTTAGTATTTAGATTGGAGAGTGCAATGATTGTAAACGAACGTTTGGTGACTTATTTGGATTCACTGACTTGGCAGATACCGGAGCCGATGCAGGAATTAGAGCAGTGGGCACTGCAAAAAGAAGTGCCGATCATACGTCGTTCGATGCAGTCATTGCTTTTGTTTATGCTGCGTCTGCGACAACCGAAACATGTTTTAGAGATAGGAACGGCAGTGGGGTTTTCTGCTCTTTTAATGCGTAGTGAATTGCTGCCGGATGCAACGTTGGATACGATAGAAAAAGTTCCGGCGAGAATTCGGGATGCCAAAGAAAATTTTGCCAAATATCCACAGGGAGACAAGATCAGATTGTTAGAGGGAGATGCGGCAGATATACTTGCGGCACTGGTGCGCGAGCAGAAACAATATGATTTCATATTTATGGATGCAGCAAAAGGGCAATATGCTGCTTTTTTGAATCCTATTTATGATTTATTGCAGCCGGGAGGACTGCTTGTGACTGATAATGTTCTTCAAGAGGGAGATATTATTGAGTCACGCTATGCGATCCGCCGTCGAGACCGCACGATTCATGGGAGGATGCGGGGGTTTTTATACGAAATGACACATTCGGAACAGTGGGATAGTGTTATATTGCCTGTTGGGGACGGTGCTTTGCTGTCTTATAAGAAAACGAATGTAAAGCAGATGTAAGAGTACGGTAAGATAATGCTTGTAAACTGCATAATTGTTAGATATAATGAAATTTAGCGAGTTCTTAGGAGGAACCTATATGTTAGAGAATGGAAAGCCGGAGTTATTGGTACCGGCAAGCAGCTTGGAAGTGCTGAAAGTGGCAGTAATGTACGGTGCAGATGCGGTTTATATCGGTGGAGAAATGTACGGACTTCGCGCAAAGGCTAAAAATTTCTCGATGGAGGATATGGCAGAGGGAATCCGTTTCGCCCATGAACATGGAAAACGTGTTTTTGTAACGGCAAATATTACTGCGCATAACCGTGATCTGGAGGGGGTGCGCAAGTATTTCAGGGAGCTGCATAAAATCGGACCGGATGCGTTGATCATTTCCGATCCGGGTGTATTTACCATTGCAAGAGAGGTGTGCCCTGAGATAGAAGTTCATATTAGTACACAGAGCAATAATGTCAATTACGAGACATATCTTTTCTGGCAGAGACTTGGTGCCAAACGAGTGGTTTCGGCGCGGGAATTGTCCATTAAAGAAATTGCAGAGATTCGGGCTAATATTCCGGATGACTTGGAGATTGAAACATTTGTACATGGAGCGATGTGTATTTCCTACTCCGGTCGTTGCCTTTTAAGTAATTATTTTACCGGCAGAGATGCTAACCTGGGGGCATGTACGCATCCGTGCCGCTGGAAGTATTATATTATGGAAGAAAACAGACCGGGAGAATTCCTACCTGTGGAGGAAAATGAGAGAGGAACTTATATTTTCAATTCCAAAGATTTGTGTATGATAGAGCATATTCCGGATCTGGTGCAGGCAGGCATTGATAGTTTTAAAATCGAGGGACGCATGAAAACAGCTCTTTATGTGGCTGACGTAGCGAGAACCTATCGACAGGCAATTGACGATTATTTTGATTCACCGGAGCTGTATGCGGCTAATCTGGATCACTATCGGGATGAGATCTCTAAGTGTACGTATCGTCAGTTTACGACAGGATTTTTCTATGGACCGACAACGCATGAATCACAGATATATGACAACAATACGTATGTTAAAAAGTATACGTATTTGGGGTTGGCAGGCAGTTCAGATGAGCAGGGATTTGTAAAGATGGAGCAACGTAACAAATTTGCGGTAGGTGATCAGGTAGAGATTATGAAGCCTTCCGGTGAAAATGTGCTTGTTACCGTTGAAAAGATGAAGGATGAAGATGGCAGATTCATTGAGAATTGTCCGCATCCGAAGCAGAAAATACACGTGTTGTTTAGTCAGAAACCGGATGAGTTGGATTTGATACGCGTCCGCGAAGAGCAGTAATGGAGGAAAGAAATGGTAAAGAATGTACGTATGAGATTGTTGCTGGTGATGCAGGTTTTGACCGAGCAGACGGATGAGAAGCATGGACTGACCATGAAAGAAATCTTGGAATGGATCACAGAGAAAGGAATAGCCGGAGAGCGTAAGAGTGTCTATGAGGATATTCATGCTTTGCAGGAATTTGGACTACCGATCGTGTATTGCACGGAGGATAAGACATACCGATTTCAGCAATAAAAGTGATGCAGTGCGGTCAGAATGATTATGAGAAAGGAATTTGACGACATGACAGTACAGGAGAAATATTTAAAAATTGCGGATGATGTAATTGCAGCAGGTCCTTACAAACCGGATTGGCATTCGTTGGCTGCCTATGAGGCACCAAAATGGTTTCGAAATGCGAAATTTGGCATTTTTATTCATTGGGGTATATTCAGCGTACCCGCTCATAATAATGAATGGTATTCCCGTAATATGTATATTCAGGACATGGAAGAATGGGAATGGCACCGCAAAAACTTTGGAGAACATACGAAATTTGGATATAAGGACTTTATACCAATGTTTACGGCGCCAAAGTTTGATCCGAAACAGTGGGCAAAACTATTCAAAAAAGCCGGTGCAAAGTATGTTATGCCGGTCGCAGAGCATCATGACGGATTTCAGATGTATGATTCCGAGATCAGCGATTGGACAAGCGTGAAAATGGCAATGAAGCGTGACGTCTTAGGTGAATTGAAAGAGGCGATCCAAGAGGAAGATATGATCTTTTGTGAGTCTAATCACCGTGTAGAACACGCATTTTTTATGGGACATGGTTGTGAATTTGACAGCGATATCAAGCAGCCAATGAAATTGGGTGATTTTTATTATCCGGCTATGCCGGAACCGGACAATCAGGATCTTTTTAGTCCGGCGCCACCACAAGACTTCATGGAAGACTGGCTTGCACGAAATGTGGAGTTGGTTGAGAAATATCGTCCTGCCATGGTTTATTTCGACTGGTGGATTCAGCATGAATCGGTAAAACCATATTTGAAAAAGTTTGCAGCTTACTATTATAATCGTGGTGTAGAATGGGGAATGGATGTGGCTATTTCCTATAAGCATGATGCAATGATGCTTGGCACAGCGATCTTAGATATGGAACGCGGTCATTTCTCAGAGGCAAAGCCATTTTATTGGCAGGCAGATACTTCTATGGCGTTTAATTCTTGGTGTTATACGGAGCAGAACCGTTTTAAGCAGACCAAAGATATTTTGCAGGATCTGGTAGACATTGTCAGCAAAAACGGCTGTCTGTTGTTAAATGTCGGACCAAAGGCAGATGGCAGCATTTGTGAGGAAGAGGTGCAGATGCTCAATGAGATCGGAGAATGGCTTGATGTCAACGGAGAGGCCATTTACGACAGTCATCCTTGGCGTGTTCAGGCAGAAGGCAATACGGAAGTGGTTGAGGGAATGTTTTCGGAAGAGGGAAGAAAAGACTTTGATTCCACGGATGTACGTTTCACCTGTCGTGAGGATTGCATTTATATTATTCCAATGCAGCAGCATGGCGAAGACGTGATCGTCAAGAGTATGGGTGAAGAAAGCAAAGATTTTCATGGTATTATCACAGAGTTTAGTGTACTTGGTTACGATCAGAAACCTGTGTATACACGCGAAGCAGATAAGATGATCATTCATGCGCCATTTGTCGACAGTGATAAACCTGTTGTATACAGAATGCGTTTGAAGTAAAGGGGTTTTACAATTTTCGTATTCGATAAAAAAGACGGAGAAACAGCATTGACACCCCGACTATTATGTGGTACTTTAAGTGTGTTGTTTGTTTCCGGGGAGATTACTTCGGGAACATAGATTATATTTAGTTTTTTAGGAGGCAGTACAATGAAGGGTACAGTGAAATGGTTTAATGCAAAAAAAGGATTTGGCTTCATCTCAGATGAAAATGGAAATGATGTATTCGTACATTTCTCCGCTTTGCAGATGGATGGATTCAAGGTTCTTGACGAAGGCGAAGAGGTAGAATTCGACGTTGTCAATGGTGAAAAAGGTCCTCAGGCATCTAATGTGGTAAAGATTGGCTAATTGCTTTCTTTATCAAGAGTTATAATCAATGCATGAATCATTCTGATTTTTATAGATAATTATTTGTTTATTAAAGTTAAGAAATTTATCACAGGTTGTAACCACAAAGGAGCAGTCCTCTTAAGAGGCTGCTCCTTTTCTCTTTCCTAACGCAAAATTCATTTCAGACCCAGTTCTTCCGCAAGCTCTTCCAGATACATCCAGCGATCCATTTTTTGCTCCAAAGCCGCTTCTATTTCAGATTTTTGTGCAGTTAGTTCGTTTAGTCTGACAAAATCTGTTGCAGCGCCGACAATATCCTGCTCCAGCTGCTCCAATTGTTCTTCTAAAGAGGCAATATCCTGTTCGATCGTTTCATAGTCCTTTTGTTCCTGGTAGGACATTTTTTTAGTATGGGTATGTCCTTTCTTCCAGTTATCACGTGTGTTTTTGGAAGGACCATCGGATGAGACCACTGCCTGAGTATCAGTATGCCCCTGTGCTCCGGCATCGGCTACGGTTATGACTTCATTGGTATGAGCGAGATAATCGGTATATCCGCCCTCGTACTGACGGATCACGCCACCTTTTTCAAAGGCAAAGATGCGGCGGACAATACGATCCAAAAAGTAACGGTCATGGGAAATTGTGATCACAATCCCGGCAAATTGATCCAGATAATCTTCCAAAATCGTCAGGGTTGCAATATCCAGATCGTTGGTTGGCTCGTCGAGCAGCAGTATGTTAGGTGCCTCCATCAAAATGCGGAGCAGATACAGTCTTCGACGTTCTCCACCGGATAATTTTGCAATCTTGGTGTATTGTTGATCTTTTGGAAAGAGGAAACGTTCCAACATAGCTGAAGCGCTGATTGTTCCATCGGCAGTTTGTACAAGCTCGCCACCTTCTTTTACATAATCGATCACGCGCAGAGAGGGATCCATTTCTGTACTTTCTTGTGAGAAATAGCCGATTTTTACAGTTTGTCCAATGGTGACGGTACCTTTATCGGGCGTGATCTGTCCTAAAATGATTTTAAGAAGTGTGGATTTGCCACAGCCGTTAGGTCCAATAATCCCAATACGGTCATCACGTAAAAAGGTATAGGTGAAATCCTGCATTAGCACAGCATCTTCATATGCCTTGCTTATATGATCCAGTTCGATCGTTGTGCGTCCCAGTCTGGAGGAGACAGAACTGATCGTGACGGTATCATCTGTGACGGGTGCATCCATATCGCGCAGGGCCTCATAGCGTGCAATATGTGCTTTTTGTTTGGTGGAACGTGCTCTGGCACCGCGTTTCATCCATTCGATCTCTACCCGCAGGATACTTTGGCGTTTGCGCTCGGTTGCCCGTGCAATTTCCTCGCGCATGGCTTTATGCTCCAGATAATACAGATAGTTGCCTTCATAGCGGTATAGTTTGCTTTTATCGATCTCCACGATGGCATTGGTCACACTATCTAAAAAATAGCGGTCATGCGTGATCATGATCAGAGGACGCGATTCGGCACGCAACGTCTTTTCGAGCCATTCTGCCATTGCACTGTCTAAATGGTTTGTCGGTTCATCCAAGATCAGGACATCGGCAGGCGTCAGCAAAGTTCGTACCAGAGCAATGCGTTTGCGCTGTCCGCCTGACAATTCTGTGATCGGTTGGTCATATCTTGTAAAGCCGAGCTGATGCAGCATGGACTTTGCCTGTGGAATATAGTTTTCCGGCTGATCACTGATCTCTTCTGTGAGCGGAAGCGCACCGGAAAGAGTCGTATGTGTGTCTGCAAATTCCGGGATCTGAGGTAGATAAGCAATACGCAGATCACGTTGCATAATGATGTCAGCACGGTCAGCTGTTTCTTTGCCGGCAATGATCTTTAAGAGGGTGGATTTACCGGTTCCATTGATGCCGATCACACCAACCTTATCCTTGTCACTCAAATAAAAAGAGACATCATCAAAAAGCAGTCTCTCTGTAAAAGAATGTGTCAAATGTTCAATATTGATAATATTCATCAGAATACCTCCGTGCTTATTTATTACTCAAACCGCCCACTTTTTGGTCCGTTTCATGACAACATAATAAGTATTATGTGGTTAATGCTTCACTTCGGAAGGTGTCAAGTTTGAGTACTGTCATATTTGGATGAAATATGGTATACTGGTACAGTGGATTGTTCCTGGTAATGTAGAAATGTTAGGATTTGCTGTACCTGCTTATGATACAGGCAAATTCATATAATGTCAAAAGGAATGGAGGATTTCGATGAGTAAAAACATTGGAAATACAATATACGACCGAAGTATTAATTATTATGAGACAGATCAGATGGGTATTGTTCATCATTCCAATTACATACGATATTTTGAAGAGGCGAGACTGGATATGATGGAACAGGTAGGATTATCCTATGCTGCAATGGAGGAACATGGTTTGATCATTCCGGTGTTATCGGTAGCGTGTGAATATATTAAACCGGTTTTGTTTGGAGATAAAGTGCAGATACATACCCGTTTGGTAAAGTTTGATGGGATCAAAATGCAGTTTGTCTATGAAATATATTGTGAGGGAGAGCTTCGAACCAAAGGGGAAAGCAGACATTGCTTCCTAGATAAGGAAATGAAGCCGGTCCGCATGAAGCGGCAGTTCCCGGAGATTTATCAGCGAATGAAAGAACTTGTGATTACGGCAACAGACAAATAGGATTGGCGTTGTCAGTGTGGAGATACCTGATGGTCTGAGAGATCGGCTTATCAGGAATATGGAGGATTAAAGTGAAGAAAATATTGCGAGTGGTAGCGATCACGAGTACGGTCATGGTCGTAATCTTAGGTACGTTCCTGTGGAACATGAACCGTTTATCAAAGCAGAAAGCAGCTAAACAGGAGAAGCTGCTTGCGCAGGAGAGGGATCTTTTGCCTGACAGCCGGCAAAAAGCAATTGACAAGGTTGAAAAAGTAAATATAAAACAACTCTATCTAAGCGGCGATAATAAAAATGTCGTAACGGTACCGTCCACAGGGCTTCAGCAGGTATATGACGGCAGTCAGAGCACGAAGGCGGAAGAGATGTTGACGACGGTAAAAAAGAACAAGCAGTTTTCTTTTGATAAGCCGTTGTGGGCATATAATCCATATGGAACAAATTCGCAGTCTATGTATTTGTATTTTAAGAGTGACGGGAAGGGATACTGTCGTTATACAGTATCTGTGGATGATCGTAATATTGCGGATTTTACACGTACACCATTTAATGGCGGCGCAGAAAATGTTACGAAGGAACATGAATATCAGATCATCGGTCTGCTTCCGGGACGTGTAAATTATATAACTGTTAATTTCTATAGTCCCAAAGGAGAGTTATCGAAGACGGGAACATGGCAGATCACACTTCCGGCAGATGATAGCGGTCTGGCAGGGCGCTTGTCAGTTGAAGAAGGTTATAGCAAACAGACGATCAGTAATGGGTTGTATGTGGTTTTTGCAGATGGCAGGAAAGGTAAAGATGGAAAGAAACATTATGCGATTACCATGTATGACAATTCCGGTATACTGCGTGCTAATATTCCAACGGATGGCTATGTAGGCCGCAATGTGCAGATCATTTATGACTCGTTAGTTGTTCAGAGTAGTAAAAATTGTTTGGTGCGCATTAACAGGCTTGGACAGGTAACACATTCGTATCCGGTATATGGATACCATTTCCAAGGAGAATATGCATACGATGGCAGTGCCGGAGTATACCTGTTGGCAACAGCTGATCGTAAAAATATGACCGTGGGCAGCAAGGTGTTAAAAATCGATCTGGAGAACAAAAAGGTTAGCCAGGTGTTGGATATGGATACACTGTTAAAGTCTGTGTATGCCCGTGCCAAAAAGAAAGGCAATGCAAAAAATTGGATCTCGCTGGATTCGATCCAGTGTACCGGGACAAACCAGTTGTTACTTAGTTCGTCTAAGCTATCCAGTGTCTTCAAGGTAAGCCGCGTGGGCAGTCTGCTGCCGTCGGTGGACTATATTATTGCCGATGCCTCACAGTGGAAAAGTTATAAAGGATTGAAGAAGAAGGTTTTGACCAAGACGTTGGCAGACGGAGAAGATCCGGATCCAACGCAGACACCGGTTATTCAATCAATTTTACAGACGCCCAAGCCGGCAGAGCTGTTCCGTTCCCATTATGGACAAAACAGTATTGTATATACGAAGGGATCCGGAGAGGGTTTTTATCGGCTGGAATTATTAAATAACAATGCGGGAAAAGGCGCGGGCAGCAAGAATAGTTCTTATTATTGCCGTTATTTGGTAGATGAGACGTCGCACACCTATCAATTGCAGTCAGAAAAGGCATTGCCTCATACAGAGACGGAGGGAAATGTTACCGTCGATAAGAAAGTGGTGATCTACTGTGACAGTGATTCTAAGTCGATCAATGAGACAGACAATGGTGCCAAATTGATCCGAAAATATACGGCGCCGATGAAATTATACCGTGTTTACAAAGACGACTGGAAAGGTTTTTTGTTTTATTAAAGAATGAAGAAGGGCAAAACGCTGGTTTTGCCCTTTTTGGTTGGTCGAAATACGTGATGCAGGATAGCGATTTTATTTGACCGTATACACAAAATGCGGTATACTGAAAACAGTGTTTTATGTTGCAGCAGATGGGGTTTGCTGCATCCATTTTATATTTACAGGAGGAGATTATTTATGAAGTTTTTCGTTGACACAGCAAAGATTGAAGACATCAAAAAGGCAAACGATATGGGAGTGATTTGTGGTGTTACAACAAATCCGTCTTTAATTGCGAAAGAAGGTGGCAAGAGCCAGGAAGAAGTACTTAAGGAGATCGCATCAATCGTAGATGGACCGATCAGTGGTGAAGTTAAGGCAACAACCGTAGATGCTGAGGGAATGATCGCAGAGGGTCGTGAGATCGCAAAATTACATCCAAATATGGTTGTTAAGATCCCTATGACGGTAGAAGGATTAAAGGCAACAAAGGTATTATCTTCTGAAGGTATCAAGTGTAATGTAACATTGATCTTTTCTGCAAATCAGGCATTGCTTGCAGCAAGAGCCGGTGCAGCTTACGTTTCTCCGTTCTTAGGCCGTCTGGATGACATTTCCATGCCGGGTATTGATTTGATCGAGCAGATTTCTGATATGTTTGCAAACTATCCGGATATCAGCACAGAGATCATTGCGGCAAGTATCCGTAATCCAATCCATGTAACAGATTGTGCATTAGCCGGCGCTGACATCGCTACAGTTCCATATGCGGTTATTGAGCAGATGACCAAACATCCATTGACAGATCAGGGAATCGCAAAATTCCAGGCAGATTACAAGGCTGTTTTTGGTGAATAGATCAGAGCATCGTTACGCAGACAGGCAAGGAGGTAGTTATGGACACATTAGCATTAAAGAAAATGGCAAACGAGGTTCGTAAAGGAATCGTTACAGCAGTACACAGCGCAAAGTCCGGTCATCCGGGTGGATCGTTATCTGCTGCAGACATTTTAACTTATTTATATTTTGAAGAGATGAATATTGATCCGAAGGATCCGAAGAAAGCAGATAGAGATCGTTTTGTGTTATCAAAGGGACATATTGCACCGGCATTATATTCTACGTTAGCACATAGAGGTTATTTCCCGGTTGAGGATCTTACGACGCTGCGTCATGTAGGTTCTTATCTGCAGGGACATCCGGATATGAAGCATATTCCGGGTGTTGATATGTCCAGTGGATCTTTAGGACAGGGAAGTTCTGCAGCAGTTGGAATGGCACTGGCCGGCAAGCTCGATAATGCATCTTACCGCGTATATTGTGTACTCGGAGATGGTGAGGTGCAGGAAGGTCAGGTATGGGAAGCTGCGATGTTTGCAGGTGCCAGAAAGTTAGATAATCTGGTGTTTGTTGTTGATAACAATGGCTTACAGATCGATGGAGATATTGAGGATGTATGTTCTCCATATCCGCTCCCGGACAAGTTTAAGGCATTTAATTTCCATGTTATTGAGATTGATGCACATGACTTTGAGCAGATTGATGCTGCATTCCGTGAGGCTCGTGAGACAAAGGGAATGCCAACGGCGATCATTGCCAAGAGTGTCAAAGGAAAGGGCGTTTCTTTCATGGAGAATCAGGCAAGCTGGCATGGTTCTGCACCGAACGATGAGCAGTATGCACAGGCAATGGAAGAGTTAGAGAAAGCCGGAGCAGCATTATAAGGCAGAATGGAGGATTAAAATGGCAGAGGTTAAGAAAATTGCTACAAGAGAAAGTTATGGTAATGCCCTTGCAGAACTTGGTAAAGAATATCCAAATCTGGTCGTATTAGATGCAGATCTTGCTGCAGCAACTAAGACCGGCATTTTCAAAAAGGCATTTCCGGATAGACATATTGACTGTGGTATCGCAGAGTGTAACATGGTAGGTATTGCGGCAGGACTTGCAACAACAGGCAAGATTCCATTTGTTAGTTCTTTCGCAATGTTTGCGGCAGGACGTGCTTTTGAGCAGGTTCGTAATTCCGTAGGATATCCAAAGCTGAACGTAAAGATCGGTGCAACACATGCCGGTATTTCCGTTGGTGAAGATGGAGCAACGCATCAGTGCTGTGAGGATCTGGCGTTAATGCGCACGATTCCTGGAATGGTTGTGATGAATCCATCCGATGATGTAGAAGCCAAGGCAGCCGTTAAGGCAGCACTTGATCACGAGGGACCGGTATATATCCGCTTTGGCCGTTTGGCAGTGCCGGTGATCAATGATAATCCGGATTACAAGTTTGAGCTTGGCAAAGGTGTTGTTCTTCGCGAGGGTAAAGACGTTACATTGATCGCAACCGGACTGGAAGTTTCGGAGACATTGGTTGCTGCTGAGAAGTTGGCACAGGATGGCATTGACGCACAGGTCATCAATATTCATACGATCAAGCCGTTGGATGAGGATCTGGTTGTCAGCGCAGCTAAGAAAACAGGCAAGGTAGTTACAATTGAGGAACATTCCATTATTGGCGGACTTGGCAGTGCGGTTTGTGACTGTCTGTGTGCTAAGGCACCGACACCGGTATATAAGATTGGTGTCAATGATACCTTTGGTGAGTCTGGTCCTGCAGTTGAGCTGCTCAAGAAATATGAGTTAGACAGCGAGGGCATTTACAAGAAGGTAAAGGCTTTTGTAGAAGCGTAAGCAAAGTAGATGATAATATAACGAAAAGGCAGGAAATGCAATAGCTTTCCTGCCTTTTTTGATTGATAGGAAATTGCTGTTATGTGGCGTGACATTGTCAAGATTGTGTTTGATCCGAATGGAGATTGTGATGTCCGTTTTGTGCTAAAATATGTCGCAAAAGTTATGGCGACAATGGCAGGTTTAAGATATAGTAGACGTATGATCAATTTTTTCAAAGGGAATTTTTTCAAAGGAGGAACAAATTATGGTAGTTAGTAATCCAATTGTTAGAGGCTTTTGGCCGGACCCAAGTGTCTGCCGTGCAAATGGCAAATTTTATTTGGCTTGCAGTTCATTTCAGTATTTTCCGGGAGTGCCGATTTTTGAAAGTGATGATCTGGTCAACTGGAAGCTGATCGGACATTGTCTGACACGCAAAACACAGGTGAATTTACATAAAGTAAACAGTTCCGGTGGTGTGTTTGCGCCGACACTTCGTTTTCATGATGGACGTTTTTATATGGTTACCAATAATAATACATTTCAGAAAAACTTCTATGTATATACAGATGATATTTATGGAGAGTGGTCTGATCCGATCTTTGTAGATCAGGATGGTATTGATCCATCTTTGTTTTTTGAGGATGGCAAGGTATACTTTACATCCAATGGCAATGGACCGGATGGCAAGGGATGTATTATGCAGTGTGAGATCAATGTTGAGACCGGAGAAAAATTAACGCCAACGAAACCGGTTTGGAGTGGTAATGGTGGACGTTATCTGGAGTCTCCACACCTGTATCATATCGGTGACTGGTATTACATGATGGTTGCTGAGGGCGGTACAGAATATGGTCATATGGTAACTTATGCGAGAAGTAAAGATCCATATGGACCATTTGAATCCTATCCGGGCAATCCGGTACTTACCAACCGTAATTTGGGTGGTAATGAGAACCGTATTCAGGGTATTGGCCATGGTGATCTGGTACAGGATGAGGAAGGCAATACATTTATGGTCTGCTTAGGATTCCGTCAGAATGGTGAGTGGTCTCCATTCCACCATTTAGGCAGAGAAACGTTCTTGGTAGGTGTTCATTGGCGTGAAGACGGCTGGTTTGAAGCCGGAGAAAATGGAGCCGTATATCCGGAAATGGATATTCCGGGCATTAAAGCAGTGCAGAAACGGGATGGCATTTATGATGTTTCCTTGGACACACTTGGTGAAGGAGATCCAAGATGGTGTTATATGAGAGATTATGATGAGACCCGCTATGAATTTGGTGACCATTCGATCACTTTGACCGGAAGTGAAGTAACTCTGGAAGAGGAGGATATTCCGACATTTTTGGGAATCCGTCAGTCAGAGTTTGAGACAGAACTTCTTGTTGCCTTAAAGACAGATGCAAAAGAGGCAGGTATCACCTGCTACATGGATGAGAGCCAGCATTACGATGTGGCGATCTTCCGGGAAGAAGATGGTGTGAAAGCAAAACTTCGTTTACGTACAGGAGATGCGATCGGTATTGCGGGAGAAGTAACACTTCCACAGGATCTTTCTGAATATCATCTTCGCATTGTGAGTGAACACGAATGGTATCACTTCTATTGTGGACAGGGAGCCGATGCAGCTTATTTAGGCAAGGCAAGAGCAAAATATCTATCTACGGAAGTTGCCGGAGGTTTTACAGGAGTTCTTTTGGCAATGTATGTTATTGATGAAACAGGTAAGAAGGCTGAGTTTACAGAATTTACCTGGACGCAGAAAGGACACTGATAGTTAGAGAATCAGTTGACACAATAAATTAGTATTCTTAAAAAAGTTGATATACAGCAAAAGGCGTTCTGTCCCTTATACAGGTGTACAAGAGCGCTTTTTGTGTATTAGATTTGACAAAAGCTCTTATACCGATTATTCTAAAAGGTAGGTTGCAAAAAGAGATAAAAAGTGAGGATTTACATGGATACATATAAAGTAAAGCCATTGGAAGAACCGATGGAGGTTTGTGTACAGGTACCGGGTTCTAAAAGTATGACAAATCGTGCACTATTGCTTGCGGCAATGGGGGAGGGAATGACTCTGTTACACGGAGTTCAATTTAGTGAGGATTCCTTGCATTTTCTTACAGCTTTACAGGATTTAGGATTTGATGTACATGCTGATCAGGAGGCATGTACCGTTCGGATTCGAGGGTTTGGAGGACAGATCCCGAAGGAGCAGGCAACAATTTATGTTGGGAGTGCGGGAACAGCAGCCAGGTTTTTGACCGCTTTTGTTGCAATGTCAGCGGGCAGATATCGTTTGAATGCATCCGACCAAATGAATAAACGACCGATGCGGGAGTTATTGCGGGCACTGGAGGAGTTAGGCGCACGCTTTACGTGGCTTGGTGAGCCGTATCGCTTTCCTATGGAAGTTTATGGAATGGGGCAAAGATACGGGGAGTACCGCGTGCAGCTAAATATTGATCAAAGCAGTCAGTTTTTAAGTGCATTATTGATGACAGCGCCGACTGCGATCGACATGCTTACGATAGAACTTACCGGTAAACGCAGTGCAAGATCTTATGTGGAAATGACGGAACATATGATGTGTCAGTTTGGACATTCCGGGGTATTAAAGCATGAAGCGGATTGCTATCAGGTGCGTAGAGGAGACTATGAGGCGAGAGAGTACGTTGTGGAGCCGGATGTATCTGCAGCCTGCTATTTCTATGCGGCGGCAGCAGTGACCGGAGGAAGCACCGTGGTACGTTTTATGAAAAAGGATTCGCTGCAAGGAGATATGCGCTTTTTGGACGTATTGGAACAGATGGGCTGTACCAAGCAGTGGGGACACATGGAAGAAACCGGAGAGCCGGCACTTAAGATCTCCGGACCGGTTAATGGGGTGCTGCATGGTATTGATATCAATATGAGTGATTTTTCGGATCAGACGCTTACGTTAGCAGCGATTGCACCGTTTGCCGATTCTCCGGTGACGATACGGGGAGTCAGCCACATACGGGAACAGGAATCGGATCGCTTGTACGTGATCGTGACAGAGTTAGAGCGTATGGGGATTCGCTGCGATATGTTTGAAGATGGTGTCACAATCTATCCGGGAGAGCCAAAGGGCGCACAGATCGAAACGTATCAGGATCATCGCGTCGCCATGGCGTTTGCAGTGACAGGACTGCGCACACCGGGGGTTGAGATCTTGAATCCGGGATGCTGCAGAAAAACATTTGCAGATTATTTTAATGTATTTTCAATAATATTTAATCAGAAATGATGGAAGGAAAGGAATAGAAACAATATGAAGGGAATCATTGATGTATTACAGGAAGAAGTAAAGCAGGCATTTGAGAAGGCAGGCTATGATGGGAAGTACGCTAAGGTGACGATTTCCAATCGCCCGGATTTGTGCCAGTACCAGTGCAATGGTGCACTTGCCATGGCAAAAGAGTATCACAAAGCACCGATTCAAATGGCAGAGCAGATTGTTGAATTATTAAAACAGAGTGATACATTTGCAGCAATTGCGGCACAGGCACCTGGATTTATCAATATGACAGTCAGTGGAGAATTTTTGGCAGCGTATATTAATGAGATGCGCACTGCAGACAAGTTTGGTTTGGAACAGCCGGCTAAGAAAGAGACGATCGTGATCGATTACGGCGGAGCAAATGTTGCAAAGCCGCTGCATGTGGGTCATTTGCGTTCTGCAGTCATCGGCGAGAGCATTAAGCGTACTGCACGATACATTGGTCATAAAGTAGTTGGTGATGTACATTTGGGTGATTGGGGGCTGCAGATCGGTCTGATCATTACAGAGTTAAAGCATCGCAAACCGGAGTTAGTCTATTTTGATAATACTTATGAGGGGGAATACCCGACAGAGCCGCCATTTACCATGAGTGATCTGGAAGAAATTTATCCGTATGCAAGCGGATATTCCAAAGAGCATGAGGATTACAAAGAAGAGGCACAGGAAGCAACTGCACAGCTACAGGCAGGCAGAAGAGGTTATTTGGCGCTTTGGAAGCATATTATAGACGTATCGGTTACAGATCTGCGTAAGATTTATACAAAGTTAAATGTTGACTTTGACCTTTGGAAGAAAGAATCTGATGCGCAGCCATATATCCCGGATATGGTGCAGGGAATGAAAGATGGCGGATACGCACATATTGATGACGGTGCACTTGTTGTGGATGTAAAAGAAGAGACAGACACGAAAGAAATCCCGCCGTGTATGATCTTGAAATCGAATGGTGCGACACTTTATAATACGACCGATTTAGCAACGATCGTTGAGCGTCGTAAATTATTTGATCCAACCCGTATTATTTATGTGGTAGACAAGAGACAGTCTTTGTATTTTGAACAGGTATTCCGTTGTGCTAAGAAGACCAAGATCATTGGTGATGATGTTGATCTTATCTTTGTCGGTTTTGGTACTATGAATGGTAAAGACGGTAAGCCGTTTAAGACGAGAGATGGCGGTGTGCTTCGACTGGAGCATCTGCTTGCGGATGTGACCGCACAGGTATCGGATAAGATGGCTGACCGAGATATGGACGATGAGACGAGAGCTGATGTTGCGGCCAAAGTGGCGCTTGCAGCAATCAAATATGGTGATCTGAGCAATCAGGCATCCAAAGATTATGTGTTTGATCTCGACCGCTTTACGTCATTCGAGGGTAACACAGGTCCATATATTATGTATACAATCGTTCGTATCAAATCTTTGATTGCCAAGGTAGCACAAAATGCAATCGAAGTAGATGAGCAGGTGTCAATTCTTCCGGCATCCGATAAGAGTGCAACAGATGTTATGCTGTCTCTGTCAAAATGGGGTGAGATCGTGCAGGCAGCTTATGAGGAGCAGGCACCGCACAAGATTTGCCAGTTTATTTATGAGTTATCTGATGCTTACAACAAGTTTTATCATGAGAACAAGATCGTTGCAAATGAAGATGCAGCACTAAGAAATTCTCATATCTGCCTTAGCAAACTTGTCGTGAATGTATTGGAGACTGCAGTTGATCTGCTTGGATTAGAAGCACCGGAGCGCATGTAGTATATATTTGGATATGAATGAGTTGATTGGAGGAATTGGATGTACCGTTTAATATCAAGATTGGTTATATACCGCGGCATGGAAGAAGATGGCATTTTATTGCGTTTGTCCGATATTTGCCAAAGGTTTTATAGTGGTGATTACGACAAGGACAATCTGATAACGGAAATTTATGAGCAGATTCACAGTTTGTTGGATTTAGCGACTCGTTATGGATTTAACAAAAATCTATGGCACAATTATCTTGCTTTTCAATTGGCAATGAGTGAAAACCCTTTTACAATGGTATCGGAAAAGGTTGGCGGCAATGATGGTACGGTCAATGCATTTGCCAAAGCAGATTTTCAGATATTCAAGAAATTGTTTGACTATGATTTTTCACCGATTGAAAAAGCATTAGAGATCAATTGCTTTTCCGTGATCTGCAATTATGAGGCAGTGGGTAAAAGTGAACAGATCTTCAACAAGAGTGTGAGCGAAAAAGTGCAGGAATTAAGTGCTGCCATTGAAAAAGCGGATGATGAGGATGCACTGTATCGTATCGTAACGGACTTTTACAAAAAATATGGTGTTGGTAAGTTTGGACTTAACAAAGCTTTTCGTGTCGCAGGATCGGAGGCAGAGGATATTCTTACACCGATTACAAATACCGGTGATATGCTGTTATCAGATATTATTGGTTATGAAAGTCAAAAACAGAAATTAATAGAAAATACAGAGGCATTTGTATCAGGCAGACAGGCTAATAATGTACTGTTATTTGGTGATGCAGGTACCGGTAAATCAACCAGTATCAAAGCAATATTAAATGAATACTATAGCAGGGGCCTGCGCATGATCGAAGTGTATAAACATGAATTTCAGTATTTGTCACAGATCATTGCAGAGATCAAAAACCGCAATTATCGTTTTATTATTTATATGGATGATCTTTCTTTTGAAGAATTTGAGATTGAGTATAAATATCTCAAAGCGGTGATCGAAGGCGGTCTGGAAACTAAACCGGATAATGTTTTGATCTATGCAACTTCGAACCGCAGACATTTGATCCGCGAGACCTGGAGCGATCGCTCTGATATGTCGCAGGATGAACTGCATCGTTCGGATACAATGCAGGAGAAGTTGTCATTAGCAGCGAGATTTGGTGTGACGATCGGATATTATCGTCCAAAGCAGCAGGAATATTTCGAGATTGTTAAACAATTGGCTAAAAAATATCCACAGATCACCTTGTCGGAAGAGGAACTCTGTTTGAAAGCTAATCAGTGGGAGCTTAGCCATGGTGGTATTTCCGGACGTACGGCAACACAGTTTATTGCCAATCTGGCGGGAAGTGTGCTGCAGGATGAGGTCGATTGATGAGCCGGCTTAGTAAGACAGTGCGCCAGATGCTTGTGATCTGTGTGGTACTGTTTATCGGGGGGATATCGTCAGTCAGAGCAGCGGCTGCTCCAAAAGCGGACATTGCAGGAGCCAAAAGAGCGGTGATATTGGCCTTTCAGAATTATGAACGTCAGGTAGATGTGTCGAAATATCATTTGTACAACAAACGCGACGACAAAGCGGTGAGTAATATGATGACGGAAATCGCGACACAGACATCGTATCTCTTTTACAGTGGGCAGGAATATACGAAGGTTGTCAGCGCATCTGACGGACAGGTGCGCCAGATGAAACTGAGTTATATGAAAATATTTCGGAAAGCAGATGGTGCGCCGGATCGGACCAAGATCCAGAAGGTTCGGCGAAAGATCCGAGCCAAGGTTGATCGGATCGTGGCAAAAGCACCGTCTGGAATGACAAAGCTTGAGAAAGCGTTGTATTTTCATGATTATCTGATCCGGAATACGGCATATTCAGATCAGAATACAACATATTGCACCAGTGAATGGGGTGTATTTCTGAAAGGAAAGGGGAACTGCCAGGGATATGCAAAGGCATACGCATTGTTATTGCAAAAGGTGAATATCCCTGTAAAATTTGCCAATTCCTATTCAATGATGCATATGTGGAATGTGGTACGATTAAAGGGAAAATGGTACCATGTTGATCTGACCTGGGACGATCCCTTAAATCCAAACACGCACAAGGATCAGCCGGGGCTGGTACTTCATGAAAATTTTTTATGCAGTACGTCCTATCTGAAAAAGAAGGGTTACCGAGGGATTCGCTGTAAGCTAACAACATCTTCAAAATATGACCACAAATATTGGAAGCAGGTAAACAGTGCTTTTTATTATCAGAAAGGCAGATTTATCTATCAGACAGATCGGGCGGTCAGACAAAGAAAGCGGATCGCCGGAGGTGCTGCTCGTACTTTGGCGAGGGCTGGTGGAAGTTTATTTGTCAAAGGCAGCAAAGGGAGATTTTATTTTATCAACTTCAACCGCATATACTATTATAATGGGCGGACACACCAAGTGAAGCTTGTGTGGGAAGGCGGTAAAAAATATGCCTCTTATCAGGCAGCACAGTTGAGCTTCGCAAATGGCAGATTAAAGGTCGGATTGCTGCGAGGCAAAATATGCAAAATAATAACGGTAGCCGGGTGATTCCGACTACCGTTTTTTAGTATAGGAAAATACTTGTATAACGCTGGTTTTTGATCCTTTTTACAGATGCTTTTATATGGTATTACAGTATACCGGTAGAGAAAACAATCTGCGGTATTAAGATCAGTAGCAGACTACAATACCGCCATCGGCTGCGTAGAGGGAGCTGATGCCTCCGGTCTCTGTAATTTGTACATCCTTAAATGAAAGGCGTTTCAAGATCTCTTCTTTGACAAATTCAGCACGTTTGCGATTGTTGCAATGTGCGATCATTAATGTGTGGTTTTGTGGATCAACAGCATCCACCTTGATCGCATCAGCCATCTTCATGATTGCCTTTGACATACCACGTGCCTGCGTTACTTTATCAATCTCACCATTACCATTAGATGTCATTACCGGCTTGATGTTGAGTGCACTTGCCAGCGTAGCGGTTACCGTAGAGAGGCGACCGTTTTTACGCAGAGTCTCAAGAGATTCTAAGACAAATTTTGTACCCATCTCATGAATAAACTGTTCGGTCTGTTTTATCACTTCGTCGAAAGAAAGTCCACTGCCGGCGAGTTCATTTGCTTTGAGTGCGACTAATGTCTGCCCGGAAGAGGCAGACAAGGAATCAAATACATGGATATGTTTATTTGGATGATCTTCCATATACATATTGGCTGCCAGCATGGCACTATTATAAGAACCACTCAGATGACTGGATAACGTTACCATATAAATGTCATCAGCCATCTCAAAGTGTTTAAGATATTCATCCGGTGCCGGGCAGGAAGATTTGGCACATTCGGGATAAGCATCGATGCGTCTGAGAAAATCCTGCTGATCAAAAGTATCATCATCAATTATATCGTAATCACCAATATGGATCGTCAAGGGAATATGGGCAAAATGCGGATCCTGCTTCATATCCTCCGTAAAATCTGTGCAACTGTCACATAAAATCAAATAGGACATAGTTCTCTCCAATCTGCCTGCAGAAGTCTGCGGCTGTCTACTATCAGTATGTCCGTTCATATCCAAAATAAACCGGCTTTATATTGCCGATCACCTTAAAAAGTGCCAAAAACGAACATACACAATTCTAAAACTTATAAAATGTAGTTTTTAATACTACATATATTATCATTCTTACCTTATAAAGTCAACTAAAAAGGCTTTCGAGTGAAAAATATTCACGGGATGATTTCTTGACAAATAAGAAGCATATTGCTACAATCAGTTTTAGTGTATTTAAGAGTTACATTGATGCACGGAAAGAGGTATTTCATGAAGAAGAGGATTTTATCAATTTTAGTGGATAACACTTCGGGTGTATTAAGCCGTGTTGCCGGTTTGTTTAGCCGAAGAGGTTATAATATAGACAGTCTGACAGTTGGAGAGACGCAGAATCCTGCATACTCCCGAATGACCGTAGTTGTCCGTGGGGATGACCAGGTTTTGGATCAGATTGAGAAACAGGTGGCAAAGTTAGAAGACGTTCGTGCCGTGAAGGTATTAAAGCATGGTGAGCGCGTATGCCGAGAGTTGATTTTAGTGACGGTTGCCGTAGAAGCAGATCAAAGACCGGCAGTAGTGGCTATTGCTGATATTTTCCGTGCTAAGATTGTTGATGTCGGAGTAGATACTCTGATGATCGAATTGACAGGTAACCAGAATAAGCTGGATGCATTTGTGAAGCTTTTAAATGGTTATGAGATCAAGGAGATGGTTCGGACAGGCATTACCGGACTGAGTCGTGGAGCCAGAGATATGTTTGATGAGTTTGATGTGGACTTCGACAGCTAATACATAAGTGAAACGCCATTACTTGGATGAATTTGTACTGAGACAGAATGTATCAGGGAGGTCATGCAAGACAGCGCTTTGCATAAATTACATTTTATATTTAGGAGGAAAATATAATGGCAGCAAAGATTTTTTATCAAGATGATTGTAACTTGTCCTTATTGGATGGAAAGACGATCGCTATCATTGGATATGGTAGCCAGGGTCATGCACATGCATTGAACTTGAAGGAATCCGGATGCGATGTCATCATCGGCCTTTATGAAGGTTCTAAGTCATGGGCTAAGGCAGAGAAGCAGGGCTTTAAGGTATACACAACTGCAGAGGCTGCTAAGCAGGCTGATATCATTATGATCCTTATCAATGATGAGAAGCAGGCTGATATGTATAAGAAGGACATTGAGCCAAACTTGGAAGCAGGTAATATGTTAATGTTCGCTCATGGTTTCAATATTCATTATGGATGTATCGTACCTCCGGCTGATGTTGATGTTACAATGATCGCACCTAAGGCTCCAGGTCATACAGTACGTTCTGAGTATCAGGCTGGTAAGGGAACACCTTGTCTTATCGCTGTAGAGCAGGATGCTACAGGTAAAGCACAGGATATCGCACTTGCATATGCACTTGGTATTGGTGGAGCAAGAGCCGGTGTTCTTGAGACAACATTCCGTACTGAGACTGAGACAGACCTTTTCGGTGAGCAGGCAGTACTTTGCGGCGGTGTTTGTGCATTGATGCAGGCTGGTTTCGAGACATTGTGCGAAGCTGGTTATGATCCTAGAAACGCTTATTTCGAGTGTATCCATGAGATGAAGCTGATCGTAGACTTGATCTATCAGTCAGGTTTCGCAGGAATGAGATATTCTATCTCTAACACAGCAGAGTATGGTGATTATATTACAGGACCAAAGATCGTTACAGAGGATACGAAGAAGGCTATGAAGCAGATTCTTTCTGATATTCAGGATGGTACTTTTGCAAAAGACTTCTTATTGGATATGTCCCCAGCAGGTCGTCAGGTTCACTTCAAAGCTCTTAGAAAGCTTGCTTCTGAGCATCCTTCAGAGAAGGTTGGCGAGGAGATCCGTAAGCTTTACAGCTGGAACAATGAGGATGACAAGCTCATCAATAACTAATTTGAGAAGAAAGGAGAGAATACTATGGCGGCAGGAGTATTAGTGATAGCAGTTGTTGTGGTAGCGGTTGTTGTCGTTGTTGCGGCAACGGCTGCAATTGTAGCGGCTGTAAAGAACACTTTACATGACGAGGATGAGTAGTATACTCTCTTATAATACGGAAGGGGACTGTCTGACTAAGGATCAGGGATTCAATGACGCTTAGTACGACAGTCCCTTTTATTTAAAGGATTATTACAGTTCAATAGGAAGGCAATAGATTTATGTATACATTGGAGTTTGATACAGAAATACCGAAAATATGTATTCCCATCGTTGGAACGAAAGAAGAAGAGATTATAAAGACAGCAGAGGATCTGGTTGCAGCGAAGGTGGATCTGATAGAATGGCGCGCAGATTATTGTTCGTGTATTTTAGAGGATGAGCGTCTGTGCTTGTTTCTGCGGAAACTGCGACGCAGCACGGGGTCTACACCGTTACTGTTTACGATACGTACTACTGCCGAGGGTGGTGAGCTGACAATATCTTTTGAACAATATATACATACGCTTCAAGTAGCGGCACAGTCTGAATGTGTGGATTATATTGATGTGGAGATGTTTTGGTGGGACAGAGCGCTTTCGGAATCTGAGTCTGTAACAGAAGGAACGATCCGAGAGGCAGTTCAGGCATTACAACAGCATGTGCAGGTGATTGGATCCTATCATGACTTTCAGGGAACGCCACAGGAGATGCAGATTACAAAACGTCTTTTGGCAATGCATGACAATGGTGCGGATATTCCTAAGATGGCTGTGATGCCGCAGAGAAAAGAGGATGTGTTGACGTTAATGTGTGCAACGCTGCAGGCGAAGAGACAGATACCGGACACACCGGTTATTGCTATGTCGATGGGCGCACTAGGGGCAGTCAGCCGCGTAGCAGGTGCTAATTTTGGATCAGCAGTTACATTTGGCTGCTATGGAGAAACAAGTGCACCGGGGCAGATTCCTTTGGAGGAGCTTCGGGTTGCGTTGAAGCGATTACAGATTTCATAGAAGAAGCTGTTTGTGCGCTGCATAGCGGTGTAAAATGGCATAATGATATAGTAGAAAGAAATGGAGGAGCACGGTGAAAACACAGTTAAAAGAACATATATTTTTGATCGGTTTTATGGGCGTAGGCAAAACGGCTACATCTCATGTGCTTAGTAAATTATCGGGCACAAAGGAATTTGATACCGATCAAATGATTGTGAAACAGGAGCATAAATCGATTCCGGATATTTTTGCTGAAGAGGGGGAGGAATATTTTCGCCAGAGAGAGACAGAAATATTGACAAGGCTGCGTGATCTGGAGCCGGGGATCATTTCGTGTGGCGGTGGCATGGTGATGCGCGAGGTGAACGTGGACAAGATGAAGGAGCAGGGCAAGATCGTGCTTCTTACGGCAACGCCGGAGACGATTTATGAGCATGTTAAAGACAGTACAAACCGTCCGCTCCTTAATGGAAACATGAATATACCGTATATTACAAAGATGATGGAAGCAAGAGAATCAAAGTATCGCGCAGCGGCTGATATTGTTATAGAGACAGATGGCTGTACGCCGAAGCAGGTTGCACAAAAATTACTTGAAAAATATGCTCAAATAGGATAAACTGTATACAGGATTTTGCGTAGTAATCAAGACGCATATACAATTAAGGAGGATTTTTATCATGGTATCAGCAGGTGATTTCAGAAATGGTTTGACCATTGAATTTGAGGGAAATGTATATCAGGTTATTGAGTTTCAGCATGTTAAGCCTGGTAAAGGTGCAGCATTTGTCCGCACAAAGTTAAAGAATATTAAGAGTGGTGGAGTTGTAGAGAAAACATTCCGTCCGACAGAGAAGTGCCCACAGGCGCATATTGAGCGTGCAGATATGCAGTATTTGTACAGTGATGATATGTATCACTTTATGAATGTCGAGACATATGATCAGATTGATATGACGGCGGATCAGGTTGGCGATTCCTTGAAATTTGTCAAAGAGAATGAGATGGTTAAGATGCTTTCTCATGGTGGAGAGGTATTTGCAATTGAGCCACCATTGTTTGTTGAGCTTGAAGTAACAGAGACAGAGCCAGGATTTAAGGGCGATACAGCAACAGGTGCTAATAAGCCGGCTACTGTTGAGACTGGAGCACAGGTAAATGTGCCATTGTTCGTTGAGACTGGAGATAAGATCCAGATTGATACTCGTACAGGTGAATATTTGAAGCGTGTATAATTATTACGCATAGGATAGGAGGCGCAATTCATAAGGGATCATGTATTCCTGGGGGTTGCGCCTTTTGTGCAGAAATGAGAAGAGGATAGACATGAAATATAAATTAGTCATTTTTGATATGGATGGGACGATACTAAATACGCTAGAAGATTTGACTGACAGCACGAATGCAACGCTGGAGCATTTCGGGTATCCGGTTCATTCCATAGAGGATGTCAGACATTTCGTGGGCAATGGGATCCGTAAACTGATCGAAAGGGCCGTGCCATCGGGACTTAGTACAGAACGGATTGATGAAGTATATCGATATTTTTTGGACTACTATGCGAAGCACTGTGCGGACAAGACTAAACCGTATGATGGGATTTTAGACTTGATCCGTACGTTGCGAAAAGAAGGCTGCAAAACGGCAGTTGTGTCCAATAAAGCAGATATGGCAGTGCAGGAATTGTGTAAAGATTATTTCGATGGTCTGTTTGATTTCGCTGTCGGAGAGAGAGAAGGTGTCAGACGCAAGCCGGCACCGGACGCAGTAGAGCATGTTTTGGATACCCTGCAGATCACAAAGAAAGATGCAGTGTATATCGGTGATTCAGAGGTTGATGTGCAGACGGCGATCAATGCGGGATTAGACAGTGTGATCGTTTTGTGGGGCTTCCGAGAGAGAGAACTACTAGAACAGTATGGCGCCAAAGTCTTTGCACAGGATACGAAAGAATGCCTGCGCTTGTTACAATAAAAAGGATTGGAAAAGAGGAAAAGATGAGAACAAAAAGAAAGAAACAGATCATATGGGAAGTAATAATTTTGTTTGTGCTGGTAGCAGTTGCTGTTGGTGCAGTGCAGTTCAAACGGATCCATGAACAAAAGATGGCAGAAAAGAATGCCGTACAGAAAGTAAAATCGGTAGATGATCTTGCGGGCCGTAAGATTGGTGTACAGATTGGTACAACGGGAGATATCTATTCAACGGATTATGCCAAGGAAAATAAAGGTACCGAGGTAGAGCGTTACAACAAAGGAGCCGATGCTATTCAGGCACTGAAAGTTGGCAAAATCGATTCTGTTATTATTGATGAGCAGCCGGCAAAAGCCTATTGTGAAAAGAATCCGGAATTAAAGATCTTAAAAGATGAGTTCGCAAATGAGGACTATGCAGTATGTGTTGCCAAAGGAAATGATACGCTGCGCGAGCAGATCAATCAGGCGTTGGACGAGATCACAAAAGATGGCACGATGCAGAAGATCAATGATTACTATATCGGTGTGAATGCCGGCAAAGATCGTTATCAGGCAGATCCAAAAAATCCGAAAAAGAAAAAATTGACGATGGCGACCAATGCAGAATTTCCACCATATGAATACTATGATAAGGGAAAAATTGTTGGTGTTGATGCGGATATGATGCAGGCAGTATGTGATCGCCTTGGTATGGACCTAGAGATTCAGAACATGGATTTTGATTCGATCATTACGGCAGTTACTTCCGGTAAAGCAGATGTAGGTGCCGCCGGAATGACTGTGACAGAGGATCGTCTTAAAAATATTGATTTCACCAACAAATATACAACAGCCAAACAGGTTGTTATCGTAAAAGGAACTAAGTCGGTTGTGAAGAAACAGACTTTCCGAGAGGCATTTTATAATAACTTTGTCAAAGAACATCGTTATGAATATTTGTTAAAAGGTTTTGGCAATACACTGGTTATCACATTCTTTGCAATCATTATTGGTATTGTATTTGGCCTGATCCTTTCCCTGATCCGTACCAGCCATGATCGTAACGGTTCTTGGCCAATATTGAATGCGCTGTGCAAGATCTATATCACAGTAATGCGAGGGACGCCTGCTGTTGTACAGTTGATGATCATTTATTACGTTATTTTGACTTCGGTACAAAACAAGATATTAGTGGCGATCATTGGATTTGGATTGAACTCTGCAGCATACGTTTCAGAGGTTATGCGTTCCGGTATTATGTCCGTCGATCAAGGACAGTTTGAAGCGGGACGAAGCCTTGGTTTAAACTATTGGCAGACAATGCGCAGTGTCATTATTCCACAGGCATTTAAGAATATTTTGCCGGCACTTGGTAACGAGTTTATCGTACTGATCAAGGAGACTTCTATCAGTGGATATATTGGCATGATGGATCTGACGAAGGGTGGAGATATTGTCCGTAGTATTACGTATGAAGCATATATGCCACTATTTGCCGTAGCTATTGTCTATCTTGTGACAGTAATGATCCTGTCGGCCGGTGTCAATAAGTTGGAACGTAAATTACGAAACAGCGAACGTTAATGCAGCAACAGGGGAGAATAAATATGAGTAATAAAATAGAAAAAGATAATGTTTTGATCGATGTACATGATTTGCATAAAGCCTTTGGAGAACACCAGGTTTTAAAGGGGATTGATATTCAGATCTGCAAAGGTGAAGTGATTGCGATCATTGGCCCATCCGGTTGTGGTAAATCAACCTTTCTGCGGTCATTAAATCTGTTAGAAGTACCGACAGATGGTATTATTTCCTTTGAGGGAACGGATATTACGGATGCATCTGTTGATATTGATGTCATGAGAGAAAAGATCGGAATGGTATTCCAGCAGTTTAATCTGTTTCCGAATATGACGATCAAAGAAAATATTATGCTAGCACCGGTAAAGCGGAAGAAGATGAGCAAAGAAGATGCCGAAAAGAAGGCCTTGGAGCTGTTGACACGCATAGGTCTGTCCGATAAAGCGGACAGCTATCCGTCACAGCTGTCCGGCGGGCAGAAACAGCGTGTTGCCATTGTGCGTGCACTTGCTATGAATCCGGATGTCATGTTGTTTGATGAGCCGACGTCAGCTTTGGATCCTGAGATGGTAGGTGAGGTACTTGCTTTAATGAAGGAGCTCGCTGCAGAGGGAATGACGATGGTTGTAGTAACGCATGAGATGGGTTTTGCGAGAGAAGTGGCAAGTCGTGTCCTCTTTATTAATGATGGTACTATTCAGGAAGATGAAACACCGGAAGAGCTGTTTGATCATCCTAAAAATACGAGATTACAGGAGTTTTTATCCAAAATATTATAATTGTCTTATGAAGAAAGTATTATTGGTAACGAGGGTGAGTGGTTTCATACCGCAGCATGAAATGAAACATGTGCGTATACTACAGGATATGGGATATGAGGTACATTATGCATCCGATTTTGATAATGTAGTGTATGGCAAAGATAATCACAGATTGGACGGGACCGGAGTGATAAGGCATCAGATCGATTTTGTCAAGTCACCGTTTTCACGTCAAGTGAAGAAAAGCTATCTGCAATTGGTAAAGCTTCTTATGGAAGAAGAGTTTGCAATGATTCACTGTCATATGCCGATGAGTGGAGTTGTAGGCCGCTTGGCAGCGCAGAAGGTATATCGACAGACCGGACGTCATGTGCCGGTATTATATACGGCACATGGTCTGCATTTCTATACCGGAGCGCCGCTTCGCAATTGGCTGTATTATCCGGTGGAGTATTTTTTGGCACGTTATACGGATCGGCTGATCGTCATCAATCACGAAGATTATGATAGAGCTCAGTCATTTCCGGTGCGCGGATGCGTGGTATATGTGCCCGGTGTCGGTGTGCCGCTGCCTGAAGAAACTGCTCCGAATGCCAGAGTAATGCGGGAAACGACGCCAAAGATGTTATTAAGTGTAGGGGAGTTGTCCGCACGTAAAAATCATCAGCTTATGATAGAGGCAATGGCATTGCTTCGTGATCTGGACCTGAGATATGTTATTTGTGGAACCGGTGACAAGCAGAAAATGTTACAGCAGCGTATCCTAGAGCTAGGGTTGGAGCACCGGGTCTTTCTGGCAGGATATCAGGAGAATATTTCAGAATGGCTTGCCCGTGCAGACTGTTTTGTACTGCCTTCCTATCAGGAGGGGCTTCCGGTAGCGGTGATGGAAGCAATGGCCGCAGGGCTGCCGGTGATCGCATCGGATATCCGCGGAGTGAATGATCTGATCGAGCATACCAAAGGCGGTTATTTGGTACAGGGATTTGATCCGGAAGATTATGCGGTTAAGATTCGCCGCATGTTTACGGAAAAAGATGCAGAAAGTGCAGTTCCACGTGATGTACGCAGAAACTTGATGGGAGAGTGGAACAAAAAGCGTGTGAAACAATTTTCTACACAAGTGGTGGATCAACAAATGAGAGCACTGTATCAAGAAGTGCTGCAGGAAGACAATGCAGGAAGGAGAAGGCGTTGATGGCACATACAGCAAAAGTATTGACCATTGCGGTTGCGGCATACAATGTCGCACCATACATTGCACAATGTTTGGATTCTTTTGTGGATGAGAAACTCCTTCCGGCATTGGATATTGTGGTGATCGACGATGGATCTACGGATGCTACGGCACGCATAGTGAAAAAATATATCAACAGATTTCCAGAGTCTTTTCGTCTTGTTTCGCAGGAAAATGGTGGTTATGGTGCCGCGGTCAATCATGCGCTGGCACTGGCACAGGGAGAATATTTCAAGACAGTAGATGGAGATGATTGGGTAGATACAAAAGAACTCTTGACAGTTGTATGCTATTTGATGGATAATAGAGAAAGATCAGATGTTGTCGTGACAGATTATTGTTGGGTACGTCATCGTGATGGAAAGGAAATACGCCGGATCAAGACTGATTTCGCACAGAAGCAATATCAACATATCTATTCCTTTGATGAAATAGCAGATAAGGTTTATCTTAATATGCATGCAGTGACGATTCGAACCGCCTTGCTGCAGTCGCACAATATTCAGTTGGATGAGCATTGTTTTTATGTAGATGCACAGTATGTTTTGAGACCGGTGCCTTATATCGAGACAGTTGTATTTTTGCCGGGGATAGTATATCAATATCGACTGGGAACAGATGGTCAGAGTATGAATTTAGAGAGTATGCAGAAGAATTATTTGCAGCATGAAAAGGTACTACAAAGCATTATTCGTTTATATGAACAGGAAGACAAAAGTAGTTTGGCGAAAAGAGCATATCTTGCCAAAGGGGCAGCAAAATTAATGACAAGTCAAGTTAAAATTTATTTGAGTTTTCGATCAAGCCGCCGCTGGAAAATGAAGATCAAACAGCTTGTAGACACAATCGAAGCGAACAATCCCGAAATATTTCATGCCTGCAACAACCGTGCAGTAAAATTATTATATCGCACAAACTATAGGATCTATCCTGCAGCAAGTTTCTTGTTGAGACTGCAACACACATTGCATTATAGATAAGTCACATCATGTTAGAGTTACCAAAATACAGTGAGGAGAGGACATATGGCAAGTAAGATCGAGGAGATACAGGGTAAAACGTTAGACAGAACAAAAACGGTTATTCATCATTTTATATTCCCGGATAATGAGGACATGGATTCTAATTACGCCCAGATCTATTTTCGCTGGACCAGACAGCAGCCGGAATGCAGACATGGAAAAGTTAGGATACCGGCCGATTGTTCGTTGTCGACGTGTTCCTTTTTTAATATCTTTCCAGCTGGAAAATGGAATAAATATGCGGATATTCACACTTATACATTTCAGATTTTATTGCGTGGATCGGCAAAGATTTATTTATGGGAGACCGGTTTTGATGAGGAAGAGGGGGTAGATCGTAAATTATTGGGGATGAAACGTACGATTTCCGATGAAACCAGATTATATGAATTTGGTTTTATGGCTGATGCACTGGATAATAATATATTTATTGTAATTGATGCGGAATCAGATTGTGAATTGTACGGTGGACAGGTTGTGGCAAGAACATGCTATGAGGCCAAACCGGTCAATCTTGCCATTGGAATATGTACATATCATCGGGAGGAAAGTGTGCGCACGATCCTTCAACAGATCTATACCACATTTTTTGAACAGAGTATTTTAGCGGATAACATAGGTGTATTTGTTGCGGACAATGGGGGTACGCTGACAGAAAGTGATTATCCGGACCGTGGTGTCAAAGTTATGAAAAATAAGAATGTCGGAGGGACCGGTGGCTTTGTGCGGTGTCTGTTGGAGGCGCTTGAGGATCCTAATAAAAAATGGACACATATATTGTTTTTGGATGATGATATCCGTTTGGAGCCGGAAAGCATTTATCGAACGTATATGCTATATTCTTTTATCCGACCGAATTTCCGCTGTAGTATACTTGGTGGATCGCTGATGCGAATGGATTATCCGTATATTCAGCATGCCAAAGGCGAAAGATGGATGTTTGACCATGTAGAATTCGGCAGAAACGGATTTAATCTTCTTTGTGAAGAAGATCTTATTGTCAATGAGTTGGAAAAAGATGTAGAATATAATGGTTGGTGGTATTGCGCAATGGTTTTAGAAAACAAAAAGAATGAACTTCCACTGCCATTTTTTATACATATTGATGATATAGAGTACGGAAGAAGGATGGGATGGCCGATCATGACGATGAATGGTATCGGGGTATGGCATGATTCCTTTGAGAATCGCAAACAGTCTGCGATGGAGTACTATGATATGCGTAACAGCTTGATTATGAATGCTTTATATGAACCACGTCGACCGGTAGAGGATACGTGTAAGCGTGTGTTCCGCCATTTGGTACATCAGATGCTCAAATATCGGTATGATGATCAGCTGCTGACATTGCGTGCGGTAGAAGATTTCTTGGAGGGATCGGAATATTTCAAGACACATGATCCGATCCTCGTGCATGAGGAAATCATGGAGATGGGCTACCATCCGAAAAATGTAGTCAAGAAGCTTTATGAAATGAAGGCAAGCAGAGATCCGATACGGAAGGAAGATCTGTACCGCAAGTACACGTTTTCGCTCAAACATAAGCTGACTTTGAATGGATGGCTGTTATTTGGCAAGAAGGAGTTGACGGCACTGCCAATGGGGTGTCATGCTACACATCTATATCGACTCAAAAATGTATTGTACTATGATCCGCAGAGTGGTAGTGGATTTACGGTAAAGCGTAAGAGAGGTATGGCATTTGTGACGCTGCTTCGTTATGCAAAGGCTGCTTGGAAACTAAAGAGAAAATACGAGGACACGGTTCAGGACTATGTGTTAAACAACGCAGAACTCTGTTCCAGTGATTTTTGGAAAAAATACCTGAGTATAGGTTAGAGAGGAATTATCATGCGGTTGTTTATAGCAAGAATACAGGGATTTATCAAATACAAAGACCTGATGGGACAATTGATCTTCCGAGATCTGAAACTCAAGTATCGTCGAAGCGTGCTGGGGTATTTATGGAGTATTTTGAATCCATTGTTTATCATGGTCATTATGGCAATCGTGTTTTCACATATGTTTCATCAGAAGAATATACCGAATTATCCCGTGTATTTAATGAGCGGACAAGTGTTATTTAATTTTATGAATATATCTACCCATCAGGCTCTTGGGGCAATTACCGGGAATGCAGCACTGCTTAAAAAGACGTATCTTCCGAAATATGTATTTACCGTCTCTAAGATCACCAGTGGATTAATAGACTGCATTTTTTCCTTTGGAGCGCTGCTGATCGTTATGTTATTTACAAAAGGATATTTTTCGTGGTACCTGCTGCTGTTCCCTATTGTAGTAGCACAGTTATATGTGTTCAATATTGGTCTGGGAATGTTGTTAAGCGCAGCAAACGTATTTTTCCGGGACATCCAGTATATTTATAATGCGATAACGACAGCATGGATGTATTTGACTCCAATGTTTTATCCGGTAGAGTATTTGCCGGATAAGCTGCACTGGCTCGTCGTTCATCTCAATCCAATGTATGCATATGTTACACAGCTTCGATGCCTGACTCTGTACGGAGTATTTCCGGATCCGCATATGGTGCTGTACGGATGCATTGATGCCTTCCTAATGCTGCTATTTGGAACATGGATCTTTACGAAAGGACAAGATCAGTTTATCCTATATATATAAAACACACACTTCACACCTCCAAAATTTGTTCAAGGACCACATAATAAGTAACTCATACTTCCCATACCGGAAGTTATTTCAAAACCACATATTGCTTATTA
>NZ_QULH01000009.1:0-7905 GCF_003481635.1 Clostridium sp. OM05-6BH
ACCTGAATCCGTGAACCTTGTTTCAAAATGAAAAGGCACACAGGAAATGTTTGCCATATTTGTTATTGTATACTAAATTTTGAAAATGCTGCATAATTTTGCGTTCAAAAAAAGACTGCACCATTTGTGTGCAGCTGCCATTGCCATATTCAGCTACCTGTTGTCAGGTGATGAATGCAAAGCTGTCATAAAGACGCTTGAAAGTAAATCTCCAGCGATTACTCCTTCCAATGGACAGCACCAGACGGCCGGCATGTTCTGTCAGATGTCCCGCAAACTGCATAAGATTACTGATCACCGTACGTATTCTTCGGCGATGTATTTTCTTCCGGCCGGGAGCATCCTTCTTTTTCAGCGATTCCTGCCCTATGATTCGAAGGATATTATATGCGATCATTGTCAGCTCCAGCACCAGTTTGTTGCTCTCAAACTTTACCGACGGGAGTCTTTCAACATCCATGTCCGTCTTGATTTCACTGTGATACTGCTCACTTTCTCCGTGGGCATGGTAAAGATCAATGACTGTTTCGTCTGGCAGGGAAGTGTTTGTCCAGTATGTGCCCAGTTCTATATCGGGTACGATAAAATACTGCCCATATCGGTCAATGGTTCTTTCCGTGATCTCATAAATTGTGCGTATTCCGACAGTTTTCTCCTCGTTATCAGAAAGGGAATATGTCACATTCCGGAAGGTCTGTCCGATATAAACAGTTTTCCCATCACGTGGATGCTGGATATTCTGGCAGCATTCCCTGACAGATTCCAGCCATTCTTCTTTACTTTCCTGTCTGGGATTCCGTTTTATGATGAAAGACACATTGTTGTATTTATAGCTTTCTTCCATAAAGATGCCTATGTTTTCAGATGCATCGTTGCCGGAATCCAGCCGGATGAGCAGTGGTTTTTCCGTCAGCTGTCTGCACAGTTCAATGGTCTCTCTCAGGAAATCAGGAGTTTCTTTCTGGCAGTGCTGTTTCCAAATCCGCAGTTCAAGATTGACGAGGTATCCTTCTGTGCCGATATATGCCATAATTGGTGCATATCCGTCAAAACCCTTGTAGGTACGGGATACGCCTTCCTTATTGGATTTCGAATTGTCAAAGGGGGTTACATCAATATCGACAGGAACAAAGCCGTTATCCAGGGCTGTCGGCTCTATGTGCATTTCACGCAGCATGTCGACATTTGCCTGCTGGATGTCTTTGCGCAGGGAATCCCCGATCATGTCAAAACGCTGACGGAGTGTTTCGGCGGAAGGAATCGCATAGGAGATGCCTAATGCGTATTTGTAGTAGTCAGGGTCATCCATCATTTCACGGACAGCCTCATACTGGGGTTTTCCCTGACAGAGCATACCAATATAGGTGAGGAGCACGTCTCCATTTTTTTATCTGTTTCTGCAGATAATCTTTTGAAATTGGAGCACGGTTGATTTTTTTAACAAAACTGCTTTTTCCAAGTATTTGCCCTACGAATACCAGACCACTGGGAGTAATGAGCCGCTCATCGCTGAATTCAATGTGTATTTTCTTCATTGCACTGCCTCCGCCTATCTTTTGATACTTTCATTATACAGGATAATGCATGATGATACAGTAAAAAAACAAAATTTTGTTTAACCTAGTGGGTGAAATAAAATGTATTGCGAAAATCAGTTTCCAGCAGGTATTATTGCTGAAAAAAAGGGATGTAACACTATGGTAAGTTTCACGGAATAAGGAAAAAATAAAGAGATTGGGTAAAGAATTATAATGTATGTTTATCCAATCTCTTTGATAATTAAAAGACATGTGAAATTTTTATTGTCTCCAGATATTCATGTCAGATAAGATAGACATGGTGATTTGTGCTGCACTATTTCCAGTAGCATCACTATTTGCACTGATATTGGTGGCAAAAAAGCAGGTATTATTTGTTGTTTCGATATAACCTACGAACCAACCGTTCACATCTTTGTCATCTATGCGTCCGGTACCGGTTTTCCCGTAAAGTTTCTTATCATTGACAGATGAAAGAAGAATGGAATTCTTTACTGCCTGAAGGTTGTTGGAATGGAATTCTAAATTGTTGGTTTGTAATTTTTTCAGAAGTTCCACTTGTTCTACAGGAGAAATTTTTAAGGTGGATTCTAGCCAATAGGAAGATAATCCGCCCATTATATTCTTATTTCCATATTCAATTTTGTTTAGATAATTTTGAATACGAGTAAGGGAAAGACGTTCATCTATTGTCTGGAAATACCAGTTAGCAGAGGCTGCCATAGCAGAATCTAGTGTCAGATCAGTATTCCATGCTTCAAAAGGATAGTCTTTTCCATCCCATATAAGTAGGGAGTTTTGTGGTGTAATAATATTTTCCTCTAATCCCCAAAGTGCATCATATATTTTATAAGTGGAGTCTGGAGATATACGATGGGTGGCATGTTCCATGTCATACACAGTCCAGCTATCACGATTGGAATTAAATAAAACAAAGCTGCCTTCATAATTCTTAAAGTATGAAGAAAGATCGGTCTGCGTTATATTTTCTGAAGAATAATTCCAGTTATATTGATCGTTGATAGCAGCATAGGATGAAATAAAAGGAGTAAAACTTATAATTCCAGCAGTAATCAGCATAAAGGCGATAATTCCAATTGCCTTCTTATGAAAAGAGGGATTTTTATAAGAAGCAATGCTAATGATACGCCGTTTTATCTGTTTGATATTTCCACCAAGACCTGCAGCAAACGGAAAAGGAGAAGAGGAAATCTTCTCAGCAAAATTAATCAGTGTATTTCCATATTTTTCATAATCGCATTCATCAAGCATTTTTAAAACGGAAGTATCGCAGGCAATCTCTCGATCATTACGCATTTCTTTTAACGCATACCAGACGATAGGATTAAACCAATATAGTATTGCTGTAAGAAACATTAGATAATTGGCAAGAGAGTCTTTGTGTTTATAATGTTGTAATTCGTGCAGCAAGATATAGCGCACATCCGTTTTCTGATGATCCGATATCAGATGAATTGGCATATAAATTCTGGTTTTAAAAATGCCTGTAATAATAGGTGTTTTTAGGAAAGCAGTGCTATAAATGGGGATATTCCTTGTGATTTTCATCTCGAATAAACATTGTTTATATAGTTTGCATATAGTGGTATTTTGAAGAGGAAGTGCGGATCTTTTTAAAGAACGCAATTGCAGTGAGGACTTTAGTACCAACACGAGCACTACAAACATACCGGCAATCCATACACATAACAAAATGCTTCTGATAATTGTCGGAGTGCTGGAATTTACAGAGATAGTAAATTCGTTCATCCAGTCAGAAGAATTGGAGAGGGTTGCAGGGGAGACTACGGTTTTATTTTGATCTGTTTGAAATGCCGGTGATATAATTACATGATTGAGCCAGGAAAAAAGGTCAGGAAACTGTTTACTTTGTACTGGGAAAAATGGTGTTAAAAGCAGAACAAGTAAAAAATACCATAAATTATACTGCATCCGGCTTGTCAGAGTGTTTTTAAAGATCCACTTGGATACTAAAAAAATGCCAATAATAATACTGATAACAATATTGCATAATAAAAAATGGGTTATAAATTCATCCATGCGTGGAACCTCCTGTAGGATCTTTTTTGGAAAGAAGAGAGCGTAAATCTTCCAGTTCTGTTTCGGATAAGTGGTCATTTTCAATATATGTGGATAACATGGCGGTGATATCCCCATGAAAATATCGTTCTAAAAAAGATTTACTTTTTTGATCAATATAATCAGATTCTTTCACTAAAGGTGAATAAACGAATACCCGGCTATCTTTTTCGTAGGTCAGAACTCCTTTATTAACAAGGCGTTTGATTAAGGTTTGTATAGTTTTTGCACTCCATGAAGATGTTGCTAAAAGTTTTTCAGTAATCTCATTTGTGTTAATAGGAGCATACTTCCAAACAATTTTCATCACTTCATATTCAGCTTCTGATATTTGTGGTAATGCACTCATGTAGACACCTCCTAATTCTTACGAGTGTAATATACATATTTTATTATAAAGCCCACTATATACAAAGTCAAATAAAAACTTGACTATTTATCTTACGCGTGTAATAATTAAAATATTACAAGTGTAAGAAATATGCCTTGTGATTAAAATCCGTTTTTAACTGTGTGGTGTAACAATTCTAAATATGTAAATACTACATACAAGAATGGAGGCGAAAATATGGAAAGTGATCAGATATGGAACCAAGTGGCGAAATTTATGCAACAATTGCGTGGCGAAAATTTATCGAAAAAATCAATAATTCAGATACCAGGACAGAAAAATGCTAAAAATGAATTGGAAAAGATACAGGCGATTGGAAAAGAGCGGATGAAGCATATGAAGGAAACCGAACAAAGAATTATTCAGAAATGGATAGAATGCTTGGAAGATAATGCATCACTAGAGGCTCAACAGGCTTATTGTCAGGGATATATAGATTGTCTGTTCTTATTGTGTGGTATGGGAATTATTGAAAAAGATAGTGTGGCAAATGATATTTTTGAACAGTTGAATAAATAATAGAAAAGGTTCATTTTATGACAAAACGAACCTTGAATATTAGAGCAAAAATTAAATATCAGAATTGTCTGTGCGAGTGTCATCGACTGATAGGACAGCTTCTGCGATTGCGAGGAGAGTTTTAAGCTGTTTCTCATCGCATTGAAGTAGATGTCTTTGTAATTTTTGGTATGTACTGTTGTTCAGGTTTTTATCTGGATAAATTACAGTATCAGCAGATAAATTAAAATATTGTATGGTTTTGGCAAAAACCTCAAGGCTGGGAGTATTCTTAAAGCGCTCCAAGTCTTTCAAATATGATAATGAAAGATCAAGAATTTCAGCCAATTCAGCTTGTGTGAGTTTTTTATCCATACGGGCATTTTTCATAACAGTGCCAAACTGTTTTGGGTTGAGAGCCATAGCGCCACCTCCTATAAGTATGTTGTAGCCATACTTATAAAATGTAAAAATGGTAAAAAGATACTTTTTAGATATGGTATGACAGCACTAACGACAGATTGGAGTAAAAAATGATGGGAAAATGTGATAAACAGTTAAAAAAACACATTTTATTAAATTGGTGCATTGTACTATTTTAGGTATGGTTAAACCAACCTTATTTGGTGGGATTGGCGGAAAACTGAGAGAAAAGATGAGTAATGGTTATCGAAACTGTAATTATCATCTTTTCTCTTTTTATTTTGTAAAATATTTGTTGAATAAAACAAAGAACTTTATAAAAAATACGCCGATAAATCGTGGAAATACACCGAAATATGTGTTCTATATCTTTTTCTTATTCCATCCTGATCCACACATACTACCCATCGGTAGATCACAGACAGATCCTGAAAGCTTCTGTTGGGAACCTCTTTTAAGAGTTCCTCATTCTGTGTGGAATTGACTAAACAAAGGACCACATTATCCTGAATCTTGTCAGCATCAAGCACCGGATTTACTTTGCTCATCTCTTTCGTAGCTTCCACAACCGCATCTGCTACTTCCGCCAAAGTCGTCTGGATATCCTCATTCTGCTGATAATGCTCATACATCTCCTCCAGATAAATGTTAGGCGCTTTATTGCGATCCGGCAGCATTACCGTCAATGCATGTAATGTCCGATTTACTTTTGGTACTGCGTGCACAGATACGGATGCCTCTTTATATTCTGCCGGAAGTGAATTTAAGATATTATCTTTCACTACTTCCTGAAACATATTAAAATCCATCATATAATTATCATTCCTTTCTAAAATAAACAGGAGAGGTTATTTTCATAGCCTCTCCCTAAACAATGCATATGAAGTTTTATCAAACTTTTCTTCTTTTCCTTCTACGGTTCAGATAAATACCCGCACCGATCAGGAATCCTCCTGCTACACCAAACAGCCAAGGCTTATAATCTCCACCGGTCTGCGGAAGTTTCGGCTTCTCCGGCTTATTCTTCAGCTTCAGTGTATAAACCACATTCTCCACAGCACTGTCATCATACTGAAGCAGCACTTCGTGCGGTGTCGTGTCAAGCACATACCCTTTCGCAGCCTTTGTCTCTACGACATAATAAGGAATATCTTTCTCGAAGTTCCCCTCTTCATCGTAAGTGCCGATATCAAGCAGATCGGTTTTAGCATATCCCTTTTTGTCTGTGGTAAGTTTTGCAAGCACTTTTCCATCCTTATTACGAAGTTCAAACTCTACTCCCTTGATCGGAGACTTTGTCTTACTGTCCGTTTTATAGATTTCAACCGCTCCCTTCACTCTTTCATCAGACATTGCAACCTTTTGGATCTCCCCAGTTTCTTCTACCGTAAATTCCACCTCATGTCATACTCATCCACCTCTGAATTAAGCTTTCTGACACATTCCTTATTAATCTGTTGGATACAGGTAATAATACCGGAGTTCTTTGTCACACAAACCGATTCATCCGGACTTTGATTGATGATCGGCATCAGATCAACGGTCCATGAACCAATGTCAACAACAAGCACCTTTGCCGGAAACTCACTGATCTGACTGGCAACCGCCGCAAAGCACTGTGGATATACCGAAATCCGTTTAATCGTAATATGATACTGCTTTTTCTCATACTTAAATGTTACTTCCCGGTTCTGATCCAGATACTTGATAAATGCCTCTTTCTCTTTGCCAAAACGGGTAAGAGGAAGTCCCACTGCCCAGTAAACATTAGCAGTTCTCTTTCCAAGCCGGTCTAACTCTTTGGCTGTCGCAGCTAATGAAAGCAGATAATAATTTTCATCCTCCACCTTGCTGTCCTTGACCTTTAATCGCTCACTTCCAACCTTATAATACTTTCCATCTTTCTCCAAGACATTTTCAAACAATGCCGGCTCCGTGGTAATCTCACGAATCCCGGAAGTAAAAGTCTCATGTACTGTTTTCATATTTGACCAACCGTGGTCAATAGCGATAACTACTGTATTTTTATCCATAATGATCCTCCTTTTCCTTAGCAAAACTATCATTTTTATTGTTCCAAGGTTCTTTTTCATTGGAGGCTTTCTTATTCCTACATCCGCAAGGACATTTTAGTTAAGAATAGGAGGCAGTTCTTTGAACGAAGACAAAATTTATGTAGATGTGAATGCCACATTTACCAAGGGTGGAATGCTCCTTCCGAAAAGTTTTGTATGGGAGGATGGAGTAGAGTACGAGATCAGCAAAGTGAAAGACATCCGGCGTGCAGCCAGCTTAAAGGCAGGCGGTGTCGGGATGCGATATACATGTGTCGTAGACGGAAAAGAAGTATATCTGTTCTATGAGGACAACAATATGTGGTTCATGGAGAAATCAGCTTAAGCAGATTATGGCTTGCCATGGTCAACAGGCTTTAAGATCAGCAATGTCGGAGCGTCAGGACAGGGCGCATCGGAACTTCCGGCTCTAGAAATGGGCTTGCGAAGGTTGATTTCCCTTTCCCTTGCAAGTACAAATGTTGCGTGTTGGTAATAGCAATTTTGTATGGTAGAGGAGTTGAACTGAATTGGAGAAGAATTGGAGTACAGTGCAGTTGCATTGCAGAGAATGTAATGCGAGGATGATGGATTATACCTTGTGTCAGGACGATGACCGGATCGTCCTGCAGGGCATTACGATCAAATGTAACCGCTGCAAACGGGTAATGATGTTGAAGAAATATACAGAAGGTATGATACGGAAGCGTTCCGACAAAGGTGTGTTCCGTATCTGACAGATCTGTTACATAGAAACAAAATGACAATTAAATGAACAGCCCACCTGATAAGGGCACATCAGCAATGATGGAAGCACCAGAGACGCAGGGGAAAGATAACCAGTAGATAACTGGCTTTCCTTTGCGTCTTTTTGCGTGGATCAGGGAGCGGAAAATTCAAA
>NZ_QULH01000009.1:7915-106239 GCF_003481635.1 Clostridium sp. OM05-6BH
TAAATGAACAGCCCACCTGATAAGGGCACATCAGCAATGATGGAAGCACCAGAGACGCAGGGGAAAGATAACCAGTAGATAACTGGCTTTCCTTTGCGTCTTTTTGCGTGGATCAGGGAGCGGAAAATTCAAAGATAATTTTTCATCATATTAATTCTGGCTATCAAGATGGCTGGAAAGGATGAAGAATTATGATGATTTATGACATGGAAGCAAGTGGAAAGAGATTAAAGGAATTAAGAAAACAGGCAGGAAAGACACAGGAGCAGGTGGCGGAGGCAGTTGGACTTGAGCCGGGAACGATCAGCCGGATAGAGCGAGGAGTGAAGGGAATGTCGATCGATTCGCTGTTGATGTTTAGTGAAATTTATGGAGTGAGTACGGATTACATACTGAAGGGGGACGAGACTATGACACCATCTGATGCGTTGTTGGAAGAATTGGAGGCATTGGTGCAGAAATATAAGAGTTTGTAGGAAATAAAGGGGGAATTTGGAGTTGGTAAGCAAACCACATTCTAGTTTTTCATTGAGATAAATAACAGAAGATGCTACAATATTGTCAATGGGTATTATGTGGGGTACCGAGTGAGCGGCAAACTGATTTATAAGGGTACTTTAAAGTAGGTAGGAAAACAAATAGTAGATGTCCGGATGTTTTGTTTGTTACATTTACATTCGTGACTATATTATACAATTTTCTGGGGGATGCAGCATTTATGGCATTGAAGATAAAGCAAGGATGTGAAGAAATCATGACAGAACTGTTGTTGAGCATGTTGGAAAATATAATATATGATATTACTGGTTCTGTCATAAAGAAATGGACAGATAGATGTCGATGGAACCGTTTTCTTAAAATGCTTAGAAAAGATATTAGCAAGTTTTGCGAGAAAAATGAGAGTATATATATTAATTCAGGTGCTTTTGAGTACTTTATTCGTAATACGGATTTCTTGAAAAGGGTGATTGAAAGGTCAGTTGCAACTAAACTTGAGAAGAGTAACAAGGCATTCCTTCAGGATGAGACTAGAAAAGCGAGAGAAATAGCGGTCGCAGAAGGTATTACTTTTGCAAACAGTGAGGAGAGTGTTATAGAAGGATTATATCACTTAATAATGGATAAGGTAGGTACTTATTATCGCAATAGTCTTTCTGTTGAACAGAGGCGTATGGTGTCTATATGTTTGGATCAATTGACGGAATTAAAGGAAGCAGTAAATGCCAATCATAAAGAAAATCGCAAGGACATTATTGAAATCCTTAATACGGTAAAAGTAGCAGGAAAACTCAACAATATGGAAGCATCATTGATAGCTGATTTGTTATCAAAGGAGTTGTATGAAGGAAGACTTCAGGAATTTGATGATCTTGCAATTGCAGTAAAAGATAAATCTGGTGATTTGTCGCTTTTCTACGATTGTTTGTCTCAAATTCTACGTTCGGAGAATTGTGATGATGCGGTCAAAAAAATAGTTGATATTTCTGATGAGAGAATTAGGGATAATGCAGTTAGAACAGCACTCCCTATACTTTTATTTAGAGATGAACCTATAGATGGACTGATAGAAGCTGCTACTACGAGGTCATTGCGGGATATTGTAGATAGTTTATTAAGTGGCAATAATGAAAGAATCTTTTCAGATGAGATTACTTATTCTAATGGCATTGAAATTCATAGTTTTGCGCTCAATAAAAAGTTGGTCTATGAAGAAGAAAACCTAATAAGGTTGATTGCTATTTTATCTTTATATGAGAAGAGGATAAGAAATATCCATTTTGCCATGGAAGAAGTGGGAAAGGGGAGACGGACCTGGTTCACGGATATCTTAATAGCGGATAAGAGAGTGGAGAGTTTAATAAGCAATAACACTGATGATAATTCGCAAGAATTAAATACTGTAATAAATCAAATACTGCAGTATGAGGGAATCTATGACAGACTATGTAAAAAAATCCGAAGCTTTTTCTATTCTGTTTTGGTAAAAGTTTATTTGGTAATGGATGAAATTGACGAAGCAGAAAAGTGTGTTCCAAAAGATTTGATGCAGGAACGACCTCTGTCTGATTATGCTTATGCTATAAGAATTGAGAAGAGGGAAGTAGGGTTAAAAGAGGTCTATGACTATTCGGTACGAAATGAAACCTATTGGTTACTAAACAATTATTTTGTGGCGAACAAAAACGAGAAGGAATTGATTGACTTTTGCAGTGAACACGAGGAAATCTTTGAGAAAGATTGGCTGTTGTTTTTTATGTATTTAGATGCGTTAAAGGCTTTGGAACACAACGATGAATATGCATTTCAATTAAAAAAACATACTGATGAATTAAGTAATATTTATGAATATTGGAATGAAATGTTGAATTTATCGGATTTAGAGGAAAATCAGAAGGCATTTGTTGAAGCATGTCGTGATGGCAAAATGACATGCTTGTTAAAACAATCAGCCTATTGTATAATTGAACGTTTGCTCAATTTTCATGAATATGATCTTGCACAATTGTATGTAACAAAATATGAAGAAGTAGGTGAAAAAGATTTTAGAATAAAAAAATACAAAGCGATTATTCATCAAGGTAAAAAGAATGATGTAGAAGCCTTAAAGTGGTACAAGGAAGCGTTTGAGGATAATAACACTGATAAATTCGTTATAGATTCATTGTTAACATTATCACTGGTAAATAAGCGAATGGTTAGCAAGGATGTATTAGACGCAGCAATAAAGGCAGACACATCACGCCTACATATGCTGGTAGCTGCCTGTTATTTGAATGATGGTGACATATCAAGAGCGAAGAGTGAAAATATACGTGCTATTTTAATGTCAGGAGAAAGCTACAATCCTGCGTTTGGACAATATATAGCGATTTCGTCATCCATACACAGTAACGAAGTAATAACAATAACAGGAATCGAGGCAGATACGGCAGCATATTGTAAAAAGGACGATGGTAGTCTGCGATGGATATGTGTATATAAAGATTGTATTCTTCCGACTTCTCCACATGTTTGGAATAATGATTACCATGTGCATATTGATGATGCCGCCAGATTTGGCTTTTTAAGAAAGCATATCGGCGATCAAATTACTATAGATAATGGTATATATATAATTACAGAAATAGTGCCGTTAGAATGTTACTTATTTAGAACATGTACAGCGAAAATGGCGCAGCATGGATTTGCTAAGGAATTATCTATTCCGGTGAAAAATGGAGAACTGGATTCTTCTGCTTTTACAGAAATGCTTGCTCAAATCATTCCGGATGAAAGACAGTCAGTTGATTGGCTTGAACAGTATAATAACATTCAAGATGCTCCGTTGCCGCTGTATACATATAAAGGATTTACACGTCTTACATATTTTCAGTTTGTAGATATGATTCTCGCATCGCATGACTATTTTGTTAGGCAGATAGTTCATGCATCTAAAACCGCAGAGAAATATGTAATTTCCTTTTCGGCATTAGTCGCCTTGTATAAAGCGGGATATCCGGCGGATAAAATAAGAGAATCTGGTGGAACTATTATGGAATCCACATTGGTACAGGCTGATTCAGATGTTGCAGATGTCATTAAAGAATACAATAGAGATACTGTAGCTTCTTTAGGGGTTATTGATGGGAAGCCTTTTATTAATCAAGTAGATGAGGCTGGTAAAGATTATTGGCTAAAAGAAGCTGGGGGGTTTAAAAAGTATTGTGAAGCTATCCCCACCGTCAAGAGCGATCAGGATCTGGACGGAGAGTTTTTTGGAAAATTTGATAGCAAGGAATTGTTCGGAATTTGTGATTATGATGCTATAGCATTTGTTCAATATAATGAAGAGTATTCTTTGGTAATAATTGAAGCGATATTAGCATCTTTGTCACTAAATGAGTTGGTCGATTTAAGTGTTATTTCAGTTTCAGATTGGTTGGTTGGACAGCAAATAGATGATACGAGATTAATTGGGTACTTGCAATCTTTATTAGATGAAGGTTGCTTAATGTCTATTACTAAAGATGTGATTGATTACATGTCATTGGAAGTATCAAAGAAAGATAGTGATTCTAAACAGAGAATGTATTTGATGTGGGATAATTTATTGGGAAGAGTTGATAACTTTCCAGATAAACAAAAAGCTGTATTTATTCAGGCTATGTCAGAGGTGTTTGCTTCATTTGTGGACGAGGCGAGAAATATTGATAGAGGTATTCTTCATATATTGACTACAAATATACTTTTGCTTCGAAAACAGAAAATTGAAATGTCTATTGATGAAACAGGGAAGCTATCATTTTCAATTGTCAATATAGAGCCTGAGGAACAAAGGGTGGAAGTTAAGGAAAAGTAATTGTAATGAGCGTTGATTTCATTGCCAATTCTAGAAATAAAGAGCTGTGGGCAAAAGGAATAAATTCTTATTGCTAGTATAAAAAAACTGACAATTAGAGAGTGACAACTTCATATTTTTTGAGAGTTGCTTCAAATTAATACAAAAGGTGGACAACAATGTTTATAAAGATTTATGATGAGATACCACAGGAAGCGAAGGCGATACGGAAATCAGTATTCATGAAAGAGCAGGGATTTAAGGATGAATTTGATGAGACAGATCATCTGGCGAAACATATGTTGCTTTTCGAGGACGATATTCCAGTAGCTACTTGCAGATTCTTTTTCTCTGTTGAAAGAGATTGCTATGTGATTGGCAGGATTGCGGTCAGTAAAGAATTTCGAGGGAAGCAATATGGTGAAAAGATGTTGCAGGGTGCGGAAAAAGCAGTTAGTGATCTCGGAGGTAAAAGAGTAGAATTGTCTGCACAGTGTCGTGTGGCAGAGTTTTACAAGAAACAAGGATATATGGAGCTGAATGATATTCATATGGACGAAGATTGTCCACATACTTGGATGCGGAAGGAGGTGTAATTATTGTCAGAGACGGCAAATTGTGCCTTGCATTGTTCTGAAACATGTGTTAATATAATTATAGGCCGTAGGGAGGCATGGGTAATGCCTTAATCCAAATATCCCATTAGCGGGATTAAGAATGGTATATCCATTCTTTTTTTTTACCTAAAGGAGAGATGAAATGGCACAAAAGGAATTACCGATTACGCTTGAAGAACAGATAGACATGATGAAAAAGTATGTGTCTTTTAGACAACGAATACGAATGCGTCGTTTTTTACTGCATGCAGGATATTTTAGAGCGAGCAGATATGGGAAATTTTTGCTTTCTAATGTTGAGAATGTGGGTTATAAATCGTCACAGGATGCATTGTTTGCGTTGTATCAGTTTGATGTTGATCTGAGGAGAATACTTATTTATTATTGCAATCGTGTCGAAGTGCGATTTAAGAGTGCAATATCTAATGCCTGTGCGATAAAGGCACAGGATGGGACTTTTTATATGAAAAAGGAGTTTTATGCTCCGTCAAGAGGAGAGAGGGATACCAAGAAGAGAAAAACGAATATAAAATATTTTGAAAGCGTTTTCTATGATGATATTGTACGCAAAGAAGAAAAACTGAGAAAAAATGTTGTTAAATATCCAGAACTAAAGGAGTATCGTAAAGGTGGAAACAGGCATACCAATAAACTCCCAATATGGGTAACATTCAGTTATACGGAATTTGGTACTATGTCAATGATGTATAATTATCTTCGCGGTGATTTGAGAAAGGGTGTGCTCACATATCTGTTTCATGAGAAAAGATATTCTAAAGGAGACACGGAACTTGTGGATACATGGCTAGATGGTGTACGAAATTTGAGAAATTATTGTGCACATAATTCCATGGTGGTTGGACTGAAATCTTCCATTGTACTACGACATCAGAAAGATGCAGAAAATCTGTTACCTAAGAACAATGATTTATATTCCAGATTATACGCATTGAAGAAATTGTTGTCAGTTGAAGATGCGAAGTCCATGAAGAAGGATTTGGTGAAACTGATAAAAAAGAGCAGTGTAGATATTTATACATTAAAAATACTTCCGGAACAATGGGAGACACTATACGATGAAATCAGTGAATTTTAATAGTAATGTTTGAATATAATAGTAATGTCCGTAGGGAGGCGTGGGTAAAGCCTTGATCCGAATATCCCATTGGCGGGTAGGCAGTTCGAGAGGGCTGCCTATTTTTTTGCGCAAATTTTCCTATCAGTACCAGTCACTTATCTTTCGGGTTCTCTTTATTAAGTACCTGCACTGATATACTTGAATTGTCCGTAGGGGACAAGTGATATAAGAATAAAATAACAATTAAATGAACAGCCCACCTGATAAGGGCACATCAGCAATGATGGAAGCACCAGAGACGCAGGGGAAAATGTGATAAATGATTACGTTATGTAAGATTTTTGTCGATTTTTCTCTGCGCCTTTATGTCGGAGAAAGTCGAAAGGAATATGTATAGGACAAAAATTGTCATATATTGACAGTAAAGGTAATTACTGGTAATATATAGAATATCAATTGAATATGGAGATGCGAATTTATAAATTAATTATTGTAGTATCGCTTTATTTTTATATTTTATATATTGCCAGATATGTTTTAGAATAAGAATAATATTTTAATAGGCAAAGATTTTTACATACATAGTTACATAGCGAATTGTTGAATGAAATGTGGATGAACGCATGGAGTACTCTCTTTTGCAGAGAGGGCTGGTAACTAATGGTTGTAGAGGTCTTTTTTTATTGCCTCCGCAACAGATTCAGAAACTGAGAGGAGGTGATAATCGTGGAATATATGAATGATTATGATCCGAAAATGATTGGAAAACGTATAAAGGAAACTGCTCAGAGCAGGGGATATACAGCAGAGAAACTTGCAGAAATTACGGGGAATGGAATACACACCATAAATCGGATATATCAGGGCACTAGCATAAGCACTGAATACATTTGTCAGCTCAGTCAAGTGTTAGGAGTATCCACAGATTATCTCCTTCTGGGAAAGAAGGATCGAATGGAGGAAAAACCGAGCAGGGAAGAAATTTTCCAAATTCTTGGCGGGTTAGACGATACAAAATTGATAAAATTGGCAGGTGCAGCAAAGATTCTTTATGACATTGCGTAGGTACATATTATTTGGATGTGAATTCTAATAATATGTACCTTTTTTCTTTTCTTAACTATACAAAAACTGTGTAGTTATTTCGCTCATTCTCTACAGAAACTGTTCTTCATTTTTTCCTAGGGTTATTTTACGATAAATACAGGTCGTAAGACCGGATGACATGCGCATACATCGTAACGAAAAAATATATGATGGCGGCTACATCAGGCTGCAGAAGAAGGAGTGTGTTTAAAATGAGCGATATAGAAACAACGGATGTTGATATGTTTACGATAGGAAATAATCTTCGGGAGCTTCGAGAGCAGAAAAGAGTAACACAGATGCAGGTAGTTGATGTGTTGGGGGTTAGTTATACCCATTATGCAAAGATCGAAGAAGGTATGAGAGGTATGAGCCTGAAAATGCTGATAAAGTTGATCAGATATTTTGAAACAGATGCCAACACGATACTTGGAAGTGCAGCAATGGGGGTAGCGTGATGGAAGCGAGAAGAGCAAGGAGAAGAGAAAAGAAGAAACAAAGAATGGCAAGACAGGAGAATATCCCTTGCATTGTGTTTCTGGCAACGGACGAAGAATCGTTTGAACTGGCAGAAAAGAAAGAGGATCGGCAGTTGCGATACATCAATCAATATGCAGATGCACATGGGTTAATTCCTATGAAGATCGTGCGTAAGAGCTGTTTTGCCCCGTATGTTGTAAATCAAATGTATAGCCGGTGTATTGATTGGATGCAGCAGGGAAAGGCAGAGGCTATATTGGTTGCCAATATGGAGTATCTTGCTTTGGATGAAGAGGATGCCTATCGCAAGGTTGGACAAGTAAGAAAAGCGGGTTTTCGAATATTTTCTGTGGATGATGGAGAGTTGAAAATGAATATCCGATTCCGGGCGGAGAAAGAGAGGAAGATAGGATGAAACAGAATAATATAAAGAATATATATCGTGGAGATATTATTTGGGTGGATTTGGGAGAATTTCCCGGCAGTCATAGACAATCTGGAAAAAGACCATGTCTGGTTGTCAGTACAGATAAAGGAAATGGTCCGGTATATACAGTAATGCCGGGAACCAGCAAGCAGGAAAAGAAAGCATTTCCGGTACATGTGACAGTATTTCAGAAGGATGTCTTTGGAAGGCTTGGAAAAACAACGGTTTTCATGGCAGAGCAGCTTGTAACAATTGATGACCGGCAGATTTTAATGAAAGCAGGGCATATTCCAGAGCAATCAGGTATCATGCAAAAAATCAACGACCTATTAAAGCGTCAGTTGGGTTTGGGAGAGTGATGAGATTGGAATTAGATAATATGAACATTCCAATATGGGAAAAAGCGATGTTGACGAAACAAGAAGCTGCATTGTACAGCCATATCGGAATCAACAAGCTTGAAGAAATGTTAAAAGTTCCAAATTGTCCATTTGTTTTATATGTTGGAAAGAAAAAATTGATAAAACGCAGGGAATTTGAAGAATACTTGTCCGAGCAGATCGAAATATAGGATTTTACATTTGAGCCTCTTTATGATATGATTAAATTTGAGTATTGAGGCTCTTTTTGTGTGAAAGGAGCTGCAATATGGGTAAAAACCTAAAAGGAAAAGAGCTTGGTCTGGGAATAAGCCAAAGAGAAGATGGCTACTATGTTGGAAGATATACGAATAAATATGGGAGACGTGTTCAAAAATTATTCCTAAAGCTTCAAGAGTGCAGACAGTGGCTGGCTGACTCCGCATATCGCGATGAACACAGCAATATGGATTTCCCAGAGGAAATGACGGTTGATTCGTGGTTTGAGTATTGGATTTCGATGAAGAAGAGAACTGTTCGACCAAATACAGTTCGAAACTATACGGAACGATATCACCGCAATATTAAACCGGTTATAGGGAAAAAGATACTGGGGAGTGTGAATACCATTCAATGCCAGACGGTTATGAATCGTATGGCGGATGAAGGCTATCGCACTTCAACAATCTATCAGGCGCGGATTACATTGTATAATATGTTGGATTATGCCTATCAGAATGATGTGATCATGAAGAATCCATGTAACAAGATGGTTCGTTCTGACATAGGTAAGCCTTCTGAAAAGAAAGAGGCATTGACATTACAGTATCAGCGTGAGTTTTGCAATGTGATCAAGGGAAATGCGTACGAGTATCAGTACCGTTTCCTGTTACAGACCGGTCTTCGTACCGGAGAGTTGGTAGGGTTGAAATGGTCAGACATTGATATGGATCGCCGTACCATGACGATAAGGCGCTCTATGGAGTATCGCCATTCTACAAAGGAATGGAGGATTGGTGAACCGAAAAGCAAGGCGGGATATCGAACGATACCATTGACAGAGGAAGCCGTTGAAATCTTGAGACAGCAAAAGATGAAAAATAATGCGCTCAAGGTTACGGTGATGGAGTGGTCAGAGTTTGTATTTCTTTGCAGAAAAGGAACACCGATTAAGAACAGCACATATGATACGATGCTGTTCAAGCTATGTGATAAAGCGAAGATTCCCAAGTTTTCCATGCATGTGCTGCGACATACGTTTGCAACCAGATGTATTGAAGCTGGAATGAAACCTAAAACATTACAGACAATCTTAGGTCATTCCAATATTGGGATCACCATGAACCTTTATGTACATACAACAGAAGAACAAAAACAAAAAGAAATCGACCAGATTGCGGATGCTTTGAAAGTGGTTTAATTTTTTTTGCTCTCAAAAATTGGTACATGATTGGTACGTTAACCAAAATTTTTGAGGGCAGAAAAATTGCTGTCTCGAAAAATTGGTACATAAATTGGTACATAAACGAGATGCCAAAACCCGCAAACCCCGTAAAATCAAGGTTTACAAGAAAGGAAAGATAGAAAATGAAACTAGGAATTGTTGGTCTTCCTAATGTAGGAAAAAGTACACTATTTAATTCATTAACCAAGGCAGGAGCAGCAGAGGCTGCCAACTACCCATTCTGCACGATCGAGCCAAACGTTGGTATCGTGCCTGTTCCGGACAAGCGCTTGGATGTTTTGGCAGAGATGCATCATTCCGCTAAAGTAGTACATGCTACAATTGAGTTTGTGGATATTGCCGGATTGGTAAAGGGAGCATCTAAGGGTGAAGGTCTTGGTAACCAGTTCTTGGCTAACATCCGTGAGGTTGATGCAATCGTTCATGTGGTTCGCTGCTTTGACGATACTAACATCGTGCATGTCGATGGCAGTGTTGACCCGGTTCGTGATATTGAGACGATCAACTTGGAGTTATTGTTCTCTGATATGGAGATTTTGGAAAGACGCTATGCTAAGTTGGTAAAGAGTGTCAAAAATGACAAGACCCTTGTAAAAGAGACGGAATTGGTTGAAAAGTTAAAGAAGCATATGGAGGATGGCAATTTAGCTAAGACTTATGAGCCGGAAGATGATGATGAGAAGGAATTGCTTGAAAGCTTTAATTTGCTGACTTACAAGCCAACGATCTATGCTGCCAATGTTGCGGAAGATGATCTGGCAGACGATGCTGCATCCAACGAATATGTAGCAAAGGTTCGTGAGTTTGCAAAGCAGGAAGGCTCTGAGGTGTTTGTGATCTGTGCTCAGATCGAGCAGGAGATTGCAGAGTTAGAAGATGATGAGAAGAAAGAATTTCTTGAGGATTTAGGTTTATCAGAGTCCGGATTGGATAAGCTTATTACAGCAAGTTATAACTTGTTGGGATTGATCAGTTATTTGACGACCGGACCGGATGAGAGCCGTGCTTGGACGATCGAGCGGGGAACGAAAGCTCCGCAGGCAGCAGGAAAGATCCATACAGATTTTGAGCGTGGATTTATCCGTGCAGAAGTTGTCAGCTACGACAATCTGGTAGAGCAGGGAAGTGAGAATGCAGCTAAAGAAAAGGGATTGGTGCGTTCCGAAGGAAAAGATTATGTAGTACAGGATGGAGATGTTATCTTGTTCCGTTTTAACGTATAAGTGACAAGCGAAGGTTGAAACAGAGGGAAGAATGGAGAAGATTATGGATATACGATTTCCACATTTGGGGATTGAAATTGCACATTTGGGGCGGTCGATTACGATAGGCGGATTTTCAATCGCATACTATGGCATGATCATTGCACTCGGCATGATTCTTGGGTTTTTGATGGCAAGCTGGCAGGCAAAACGCACCGGACAAAATCAGGAATTGTATTTGGACCTGGCAGTATGGGATATTATTTTTGCAATCATAGGAGCAAGAATTTATTATGTCGTGTTTAGTTGGGATTATTATGCTAAACATCCGGGTGAGATATTAAATACAAGGGGCGGCGGATTAGCTATTTATGGTGGTGTGATCGCAGGAGTGATCACGACGTTGATTTTTGCAAAAATTCGTAAACAGTCTTTCTTGTGTTTGGTGGATACGGCCTGTGCCGGACTTTTGGTGGGACAGATCATTGGTCGATGGGGCAATTTCTTTAACCGAGAGGCGTTTGGCAGTTATACGGATGGCTTATTTGCGATGCAGATCCCAAAAGATGCGGTAGCACCGGCGAATATCACGCATGCGGTCAACCAACATTTGGTGACGATTGGCGGTACGCAGTATATTCAAGTGCATCCAACATTTTTGTATGAATCCGTATGGAACCTCTTGGTCCTTGTCATCATTTTGGTTGCCACACCACATAAAAAATATAATGGTCAATTATTTTTACTGTATTTGGCAGGATATGGTCTGGGACGGTTTTGGATCGAAGGATTACGTACAGATCAGTTGATGCTGTTTGAAAGTGGAATTGCAGTATCACAGCTTCTTTCGGGAGTTTTATTCCTGTTTGCCGTTGGAATGTTGATCTTTAAGGCAAAACAAACGCAAGCAAAACAAACACAATAGAATAACGTGATAAGTTGTAAAAAGATCTCAAAAATTACAATTGAGATCTTTTTTTTGTCCTTTTTTACATACTTTTATAAAAAAATACTTGCAATATTCCCAAAAAAGCGATAGAATTTTAGGAAAAGTGGGGCGAAGTGGGGGAAGGTGGTTAGAAAAACCTAAAAAGTGGTGAGAAGTGATTTTGTGAGACCGCTGCAAGTTCAACTGGGGAGTTGATGAGACCGCTGCAGGTTCAACTGGGGAGTTGATGAGACCGCTGTAGGTTCAACTGGGGAGTCGATGACACAGCGTCAGAACAGGATTTGATCCAGGCGCAGCGTCAGAACAGCATTTTATGCGGGAGTAATTCGCGGAGATCCGAGCTTATGATTCGTGTATTTTGAAAGAAGGGTGGTGATAGCAATGTTCATGGGTCAATACGAACATACCATTGATGCAAAGGGCAGAACTATCATTCCTGCAAAGTACCGAGAAGGGCTTGGAGAGACTTTTATTATCACCAGAGGTTTGGATGGCTGCTTATATCTATATCCGTCAGACGCTTGGCAGGAGTTTGCAGACAAGCTGCAAAGTCTCCCATCTACATTACAAAATCGTAAAATTCAACGACAGTTTCTATCGAAAGCGATGGAGGTGAGTCTGGACAAGCAGGGACGAATTCTGGTTCCGGCACTGCATCGTGAGATGGCTGATCTGGAGAAAGATGTCGTTTTTGTTGGTATGATGAACCGTGTAGAGCTTTGGGATAAGGCACGTTACAACACGGAGGAGACAGAAGAGGACGAAGAACTTCTTGCAAGTGCAATGGATACTTTGGATATTTCTTTATAAACTTATAAACCATCGTTAAGAAAGGGGCGTGTAACCGTGGAGTTTCAGCATACTTCGGTGTTATTGCAGGAAGTCATTGATGGACTTGCGGTGAAACCGGATGGCATATATGTGGATGGAACCTTAGGGGGAGCAGGACATGGTAGTGTTGTCTGTTCTATGCTAGGGGACAAGGGACGATTTATAGGGATCGATCAGGATGCAGATGCGATCGCAGCGAGCACAGAACGTTTGAAACCGTATGGTTCAAAGGTGACGATCGTTCGCAGTAATTATGCAGAGATGAAGCAGGTATTGCAGGAGCTTGGTATTGCAGGCGTGGATGGCATTACTTTAGACTTGGGAGTCTCATCTTTTCAGCTAGATACATCCGAGAGAGGATTTTCTTATCGTTTTGATGCACCACTCGATATGCGTATGGATGACAGACAGGCGTTGTCAGCATATAACGTGGTCAACGAATATTCCGAAAGTGATCTGTTTCATTTGATCAAAAATTATGGGGAAGACAAATTTGCCAAAAATATTGCGAAACATATTGTGATAGAACGGGCAAAGGAACCGATTAAAACAACAGGACGTTTGGCAGAGATCATCAGTCAGGCGATACCAATGAAAGTTCGTAAACAGGGAGGACATCCGGCAAAGAGAACCTTTCAGGCGATACGCATTGAGGTGAATCAGGAATTATCCGTGTTACAAAATACATTAGAAGAGATGATCGACCTGTTAAATCCGGGAGGCAGATTGTGCATTATCACATTTCACTCCTTGGAGGATCGAATTGTAAAACAAGCGTTTAAGAAGGCGCAGGATCCGTGTACCTGTCCACCGAATTTTCCGGTGTGCGTGTGCGGCAACCGATCAAAAGGACATATGGTAGGAAGAAAACCGATTCTTCCGTCAGAGGAGGAAATGGAACGTAATCCGAGAGCGAAGAGTGCAAAGTTACGTGTATTTGAGCATATATAAAAAGGGGGCCAAAGAATGGCAGGCAGACAAGGAAGTTATAGCAGCAGACAATATGGATACAGTCGGCAGACAGGGAGTGGAAGTCGAACTGTAAGCAGCCACAGCAGATATTCCGGCCGTGGTGGACAGGCATATGTAGAGGGCAGTGCAGCCAGGGTATATGATGTAGAACCGCTTCGAAGAGAGCAGGAGCGCAAAAGACGTGAAGAGGAATATCAGCGAAGAGAGCGCGAAAGAAGAAATCCGTATAGCAGAACGGTTGAACTTCCGGGAGTACACCGTGCATCTGTGTTGTTTTTGATCATGGCAGTTGCTGCAGTGTTTTATGTATGTTTTTCTTATGTTCAGACACAGAATCAGCTCCATGAGCAGCGTCAGCAGGTCGTAGCGATCCAGTCTGACATTGCACAGATGAAAGAAGATAATGAACAGGAGTACCAGACTGTAGTGGACTCTGTAGATCTTGCGGATGTTTATCGCAAGGCGACACAGGAACTTGGCATGGTTCGCGCCAAAAAGGATCAGGTATATACCTATCAGAACAAAAAGAGTGATATGGTAAAACAATATGGTGAGATACCGGATGCAAAGTAATTTTTGCATTCGGTATATGCGAAACAGCAGGACATGGAGGCACGGATGAGCAGAAGAACGCAGAGTAACCAAAGTAGGAGAAGACAGACAAACCGAGCCGGCAATCCTCAGAGACGCCGAAAAGTACACACAAAATACAAATTTAGCACCCGCAGGATGTATCAAAGAACATTTATTGCGCTCGGTGCTATTGTTTTATTTGCGTTAGTTTGTGTGGGCTGGACGATCTGGCTGGGGCAGAGTAAAGGGGATGAATATGAGAAGATCGTGTTATCACAGCAAAGTTATGTGAGTAATACGATCGCATACCGTAGAGGAGATATTTTGGATCGCAATGGCAATAAGCTGGCGTCCAGTAAGAAGGTGTATAATTTAGTACTGGATCCAAAGGCACTGACGTTGGACAGCGCATATTTTGAGCCGACGACCAAAGCGTTGCAACAGACAGTTGGAATGTCAGAAGGTGCGGTTCGTAAGATCATCGACAAAAAGCCGGATTCTCATTATTATGTTGTGAAGAAGTATAAGGGATTATCCAGAGATGTTGTGGATGCTTTTAATGAGCTTGCTGATAAAGATAAAAACATTCAGGGAGTATGGTTTGAAGAAGAATATGTGAGACAGTATCCGTATTCAACAGTAGCAAGTAATGTGATCGGATTTTGTTCTTCGGATAATGTTGGAATATGGGGAATTGAAAATCAGTACAACAGCCAGCTTAGTGGTAAAACAGGCAAAAAGTATGGGTATTATGATTCGGATCTTAATCTTGTAGAGAATGTCAAAGAACCGGAAAATGGTAAAAAGATCATTTCTACGATTGATGTTAATGTGCAGGGTGTGTTGGAACAGCATATGCAGAAGTTTCAGACGGATACCGGATCTGAAAATATGGGTGTCATCATTATGAATCCAAACAACGGAGAAATATATGCGATGGCATCATCACCCGGGTATGACCTGAATGATCCAAGTGATCTGAGTAAGTATTACTCAGAGGACAAGCTTGCTGGTATGAGTGACAAGAAAAAGATGGAGGAATTAAATGAGATCTGGCGTAATTTCTGCATCAGTGATGCTTACGAACCGGGATCAACTTTCAAACCGATCACGGTAGCGGCAAGTTTGGAAGAGGGAACGACTTCTCCAAGCAGAACGTATGTCTGCGATGGTTATCAGAAAGTTGGTGGAAGCAAGATCAAGTGCGTGGCGTTTAGCAAAGGCGGTCATGGAACGATCAATATATGTCAGGCGTTGATGGAATCTTGTAACGATGTCTTGATGCAGATGGGAGATGTATTAGGGGGCAAGCGTTTCTTAAAATATGTAAACGATTTTGGATATGGACAAAAAACAGGCATTGATCTTCCTGGTGAGGCAACCGGCAAGATCTTTACAGAGGATACGATGCGCAGTGCCGACTTAGCTACGTCAAGTTTTGGACAGAGCCAGACGGTGACCATGGTGCAGATGGCAGCAGCGTTTTCCTCGGTAGTAAATGGTGGGTATTATTACACTCCGCACGTTGTGAAGGAAATTCAAAATGAAAATGGAGCTACTGTTTCTGAAATAGAAACACAGCCGGTTCATAAAGTAGTTACCGCGGAAACGAGTAAGCTGCTTCGCGGTTATCTATACAAAACTGTGGAAGAGGGTACTGCGAAGGCGGCACAGGTGAAAGGCTATAAAGTTGGCGGCAAAACCGGTACTGCAGAGAAGTATCCGCGTAAAAAGAAAAATTATCTGGTTTCCTTTATTGGATTCACACCGGTAGAACACCCGGAGGTTGTGATCTATGTCGTGATCGATCAGCCCCATGTGGAGGATCAGGCGCATAGCACCTATGCCACAGAATTTGCCAGTTCCGTTATGGGAGACGTCCTTCCAATGCTTGGTGTCTATAAAAACGACTCTTCCGGAGGAAAAACGAAAGTACAGCTTCCGTCTACCAAAAACGGCAATCTTCCGTTGGAAGTGCCAAAAGGTGGTTACAGCACCGAAGATTATAAGAAATTACAGTGACCGTTTAGTGGTGGGACCCCGGCAAAGGTATACTTTGTCGAACGGATTCATATACTGATTGCAACCAAACAGTGAAAATCCAAAATAATGAAAAATTGCAAAACACCGCAGCGGCAGAGAATCCTTTTTGTATATATTATGGTCTGTCTGTTGTCGTTATCGCTTACAGGGCGGTTGGCATATTTGATGGTCGCCAAAGCAGATTATTACGGACAGAAAGCAAAAGATGTACAACAACGAGAGCGCGCGATCAAGGCAAAGCGCGGTGTGATATACGATAGAAATGGTGAGATATTGGCTGGGAATAAGCCGGTGTCCACCATTTCTGTTATTCACAACCAGATTAAAGAACCGGAAAAGGTGATCACCAGACTATCTGAGCTATTAAATCTGGATGAACAGGAAGTGCGAAAACGCGTTGAAAAGGTGTCATCTATCGAGCGTATCAAGGCAAATGTGCCGAAAGAAACTTCCGATAAGATCCGAGAAGAGAATCTGGCGGGAGTCATGGTGGATGAAGACTACAAAAGGTATTATCCGTATGATACCTTGGCGTCACGTGTTATTGGATTTACCGGTGCGGATAATCAGGGAATTATCGGTTTGGAAGTAAGCTATGATGATATATTGCAGGGACAAAACGGCGCAATATTAACTATGACGACAGCGCGTGGCCTGGAGATTGACGGGAAGGCGGAAGAGAGAAGAGAACCGGTTGCCGGGCAAAATCTTTACACAAGTATTGATAGTAATCTGCAGCAATTTGCAACACAGGCGGCAGAGAGAGTGCGCGAGGCAAAAAATGCTGCAGGGGTGCGGGTTATCATGATGAATCCGCAAAATGGAGAGATTTATGCGATGGTCAATTCACCAGAGTTTTCATTGACTAAGCCATACGAATTAGTGGATCAGAGCAAAAATCTGTCGGAGAAACAAAAAAATGAAGAGTTGAATAAAATGTGGAGAAATGGATGTGTTAGCGATACTTACGAGCCGGGATCAACATTTAAGATCATCACCTCAACGGCAGCTTTGGAGGCGGGGGCAGTATCCTTGAATGATACCTTTTATTGCCCGGGCTTTAAGATTGTTGAGGATCGGCGTATCCGATGTCATAAGGCAGGTGGGCATGGTAGTGAAACCTTTGTGCAGGGGGTGCAAAATTCATGCAACCCGGTATTTATGGAGGTTGGAGCAAGACTTGGAGTCGGTGGGATGTTTCGTGGAATGAGACAGCTTGGTATCCTTTCAAAAACCAACATCGACGTTCCGGGAGAGGCATCAACGATCATGCATCAGCAAAAAAATGTGGGAGCGGTGGAACTTGCTACGATGTCTTTTGGACAGTCGTTTCAGTTATCGCCGATCAGACTGTTAACATCGGTTAGTGCCGTGATCAATGGTGGCCACAGTATTGTACCGCATTTCGGCGTCAGCATCGAGAATACATCGAACGGATCGGTACGCAAATTATCATATCCGCAGAAGAAAAAAATAGTGTCTAAGGAAACTTCGGAAAATATGAAAATGATCCTAGAGAGTGTGGTAACAGAAGGATCCGGTTCCAAAGCTTCGGTCGAAGGATATCAGGTCGGTGCCAAAACAGGAACCTCAGAAAAGCTTCCGCGCCGCAGTGGCAAATACATTGCATCCTGTATTGGCTTTGCCCCGGTAGACAATCCGAAGGTTTTGACAGTCGTTTTGATCGATGAGCCGGAAGGAATCTACTATGGAGGAACAATTGCCGCACCGGTCGTATCGGAACTGTTAGATAATGCCCTGCCATATTTGGGCGTAAAAAAAACACCGCAAAAACAAACGAAGAAATAAACGTCATTTGGTTGATTTCTCGGGTGGATTGCATTACAATTGTTTAGGAAAGAGCAGCAAAAGGAGGAACGGAAGTGGATAGCGAAATGGGATTATCAGGAAAGACAGTATTAGTAGTAGGTACAGGAATTAGTGGCATAGCAGCAGTAAATCTGTTAGCAACGCAGAGTGCCAATATTATTTTATTAGACGGCAATACAGAGCTGTCACCGGAGACAGTGGCGGCGAAGTTTTCAGAGGATATTCATTATGATCTGATTTTGGGAGATCTGCCGGATCAGGTGATGGATCGGATCGATCTGGCAGTGTTAAGCCCGGGTGTGCCGACGGATCTGCCGTTTGTGGTACGTATGCAGGAGGCAGGCATTCCAATTTGGGGCGAGATCGAACTTGCTTATGTATGTGGTAAAGGAAAAGTTGTTGCGATCACAGGAACCAATGGTAAGACGACAACGACAGCATTGACGGGTGAGATCATGAAAGCATACTATGACAGTGTATTTGTCGTAGGAAATATCGGACTGCCGTATACACAATATGCAATGCAGATGTGTGATGATACAGTTACGGTGGCAGAGGTCAGCAGTTTCCAGCTGGAGACAATCCACAAATTCTGCCCTCAGGTCAGCGCTATTTTGAACATAACGCCGGACCATCTCAACAGACATCATACGATGGAGTGTTATACAGAGACGAAAGCACGTGTTGCGATGAATCAGACCAAAGAGCAGATGTGCGTACTCAATTATGAAGATGAGCGTTTGCAGCAGGTTGCAAAAAATATGTCGGCAGATGTATTTTGGTTTAGCAGTGCCAGAGAATTAGAACGAGGCATTTTCCTGCGTGGAGAAGAGATCGTATGCCGCGACGGCGAAGAGATCACGCTCTGCAACATACATGATCTGAAACTGTTAGGTATGCATAACTACGAGAATGTAATGGCAGCGGCAGCAATCGCACATGGTATGAACGTGCCGTGGGATGTGATCCGTAAAGTGGTTTGTGAGTTCCAGGCTGTGCCGCATCGTATCGAGTTTGTAAAAGAAGTGAACGGTGTAAAATATTACAATGACTCTAAGGGAACGAACCCGGATGCAGCGATCAAGGCTGTTGAAGCAATGGTTCGTCCAACGATCGTGATCGGCGGCGGTTATGACAAAGAGTCCGTTTATGATGAATGGATCGCATCGTTCGGAACGAAAGTAAAAAGTCTGGTATTGCTTGGGCAGACAGCAGATAAAATCGCAGAGGTAGCCGCTAAGGCGGGCTTTACTGCAGTGACGAAAGTGGATTCTTTAGAAGAGGCAGTAGCTGAATGTGCCCGTCAGGCACAGGATGGTGATGCTGTGCTGTTATCTCCGGCGTGCGCAAGCTGGGGAATGTTCAAAAATTTTGAAGAGAGAGGCGACCTTTTTAAGGAATATGTCAAAAAGTTATAAAATTCGTAATTACGATTATGTATTACTTTTTATGACAATTGGGATCGCTGTTTTTGGCGTTTTCATGATCTACAGTGCCGGATACTATACCGCAGTGCTGACAGGGTCACAGTGGCGTTATGTGACGCAGCAGGTGCTTGGCCTTGGGATCGGCGTTGTCGGAATGATTCTTGTATCCGGGATAGATTATCGCCTGTTTATCAAACCGATCTTTGGAAAAAAGATCAATTTTGTATATTTGGTCTATCTGGCAGCAATTATTATGCAGGTTGCCGTTTTATTTGTCGGTGTTGAAAAAAATGGCGCAAAACGCTGGCTGAATCTTGGGTTTGTACAGTTTCAGCCGTCTGAAATCTCTAAGATCGCAGCAATATTGTTTGTAGCATATGCAATCTATCGGAGCAGACAGTCGTTAGATCATTTTGCCGGTTTTTTGCGGGTAATGCTTTTTATGGGACCGAGTATTGTGCTGATCTTAGTGGAAAATATGAGTTCTGCGATTATTGTTTCCGGTATCGTTGTCGGGATGTGCTTTGTGGGAAGCCGCAAGAAACTGTATTTCGCAGTATGTCTTGTGCTGTTGATCTGCGGCGGAGCCTGCTATATCTTTTTGGGAGAGGGATTTCGTGCAGAGCGCATTGATATTTGGCTGCATGTAGAAACGAATGAGAATGCACATCAGATCAAGCAGGGATTATATGCAATTGCAACCGGCGGTGTTTTTGGCAAAGGGCTGGGAAATAGTATGCAAAAGCTCGGCTATATTCCGGAGGCATATAACGATATGATATTTGCTGTGATCTGTGAAGAGCTTGGAATTGTTGGAGCTGCAGGACTTATCATCGCTTTTTTGGTAATGTTTTGGAGGATCACGTGGATTGCGATCAAGGCAACGGATCTGTTTGGAACAATGATCTGTGTCGGAGTATTGATCCAATTGGCAATACAGGTTGTGATCAATGTGGCTGTAGTGACCAATTCGATTCCGTCGACCGGGATTCCATTGCCGTTGATCAGTTATGGTGGAACTTCTGCGACGATCATGATGGCGGAAATGGGACTGGTGTTGTCGGTGTCAGCCGGAAGTAAATAAGGAAATGGGGATAATTATGCGTGTACTAAAGAGACTGTTCGCAGTGGCGGCAGTGATCGCATTATTGTTGGTGGGAGTATATTTTATCTTTCATATCGATAATGTGACAGTGGAAGGAACGGAGTATTACTCGGATTCTGAGATTAAAAATCTGGTTTTTCAAAAGAAACTGTCAGGCAATGAAGTAGTGCTTTGGCTTTATGAAAAAACAGTGGGGCTTGGTTCCCTTCCTTTTATTGAAACGATAGAGGTGGAATATCATGGGCCGCGTAGCGTAACACTGCACGTATATGACAAAACGATCAGTGGATGTATCAAATACTTAGGTCAATATGTATATTTTGATAAAGATGGTATTGTGTTGCAGACGCTTCCTAAAAAGAAAAAGGGGATTCCGGTCGTAACCGGTGGCAACTTTGGTAATTTTACGGTGGGAGAGGCATTCAAAACGGCAGATGAGGGTGTGTTTGAATCCATCATGAATGTTTCGCAGCTTATCTCACATTACAATATTTCCGCGAAACAGCTTCATATCGAATCCGGGGCGTTAATATTGTATTCCGGCAAGCTTAAGATCTATCTTGGCAAGAAAAAAAGATACGATGACGAAATGAACAATCTGGCACGTGTTTTTGAGACGGCAGTCAAGGAAAAATTGACGCTGGAAGGTACGATTCATATGGAAAATTACAAGGCTGGAGACAGTATTGTAGTGGATCCTCCCAAGAAAACAAACAAAAATGTCAAAAAAACGAAAAAGAAAGAGGAAAATTAGCAAAAAAGAACAAACATTCTCTTGATTATTGAGCCTTAAATGGTTATTATATAACTTAGGGGATTGTGAGAATGCAAGGTGAAGGAGGAGCAACGTTGTTAGAGATTAAGACAAATGAGTCAGACTTAGCTGCAAAAATAATTGTAATTGGTGTTGGCGGCGGTGGAAATAACGCAGTCAATCGAATGATAGATGAAGGAATTATGGGTGTTGAATTTGTTTGTGTAAATACAGACAAGCAGCATTTATCAAATTGTAAAGCCGGCAATTGTATTCAGATCGGTGAGAAACTTACCAAAGGATTGGGCGCGGGCGCAGATCCGGAGGTAGGCAAGGCAGCCGCAGAGGAGAATAGAGAAGAGCTTACAGAGCTGGTAAAGGGTGCCGATATGGTATTCGTAACTTGTGGTATGGGTGGCGGAACCGGAACCGGTGCAGCACCGGTCATTGCAGGTATTGCCAAGGAAATGGGCATTCTGACGGTTGGTATTGTGACCAAACCATTCCGTTTCGAGGCTAGAAGCCGTATGAACAATGCAACTTCCGGTATTGACGAGTTAAAGAAAAATGTTGATACATTGATCGTCATTCCAAACGACAAGCTGCTTGAGATCGTAGATCGACGCACTTCTATGCCGGATGCTTTGAAGAAAGCAGACGAAGTGTTGCAGCAGGGTGTGCAGGGTATCACTGACCTGATCAATGTACCTGGTCTTATCAACCTTGACTTTGCAGACGTACAGACGGTTATGAAAGATAAGGGGATCGCCCATATCGGAATTGGAACCGGCAGTGGGGACGATAAGTGCGTAGAAGCTGTAAAGGAAGCAATTTCCAGTCCATTGCTTGAGACGACGATCGAGGGTGCATCTCATGTTATTATAAATATTTCCGGTGATGTAGGATTACAGGAAGCAAATGATGCAGCTATGTACATAGAAGAGCTTACGGGTGAGAATACCAATATTATCTTCGGTGTTATGTTCCCGGAGGCAGAAGATGACAGCGTAAAGATTACCGTTATCGCTACAGGATTGGAAGATGATGGCATGCATCTTACAGAGGAGCACACACCGGCATTCTTAAAGAAGCCGGCAGCACCAAAGACGAATTTCCCAACCAAAGAGGGACAGCTTGCAAGCTCACGTCCGGTTGCACCATCCGCTTTGGGAAGCAGTCATACTGCCAGACCTCAGACACCTTCCTACAGCCGTCAGGCAGAGGATGGAATCAAGATTCCGGAATTTTTACAGCGTAAGCGTTAAGAACATTAAAACAAGAGAAAATAAGGATTTGGGCCGACTAGAGTTGTTTGTCCAAATCCTTTTCCGTTTGTAACAAAGAAATGAGGTAAGAATGAATCAACAAAACGTACAATGGACGAAAATTCAGGTGAGACAGACAATTGGTGCGTTAGGTATCTTTTTGTCCGTGCTGATTCTGCAGATTTTTGCAGCGGTCATAACGCTTGCTCTGTCTAAGGTGACAGGAATTACACCGAATTCACCGAATTATGTGATGTTTGTATCTATGTTAAGTGCTTTCATGGCGGCTGTGTGGTCCGGCTATTGGTATTGGCGTTCAGATTGGCGAAAACGAGATTTTTCATATCGCAATGCATTACAGCTTCGCCAGCTCATTGCGTTGATCTCGGTGGCAGTAGGCGGCTGTGTTTTTATTAGCATTACACTTACGATATGGCAGACAATCTTTCCGGGAGAGTTTCGGCAGTATTCAAATGTGATGTCCAACTTTTCGACCAGCAGTCCTTGGCTGACATATTGCTATGTGTTGTTGATCGGTCCGATATCCGAAGAGTTGATCTTTCGTGGGGCGATATTGGATCGCTTATATTTGGCATTTCCATTTTGGACAGCTAATTTGCTGCAGGCACTATTGTTTGGCATATACCACATGAATCTCGTACAGGGGATTTATGCGTTTGTACTGGGAGCAGTTCTAGGCTTGGTGCGTGTCAGTGTCGGAACGATATTTGCATCGATAGGAACACATATTATCTTTAATGCAACCAGCTATGTATTACAACTTGTTTTTCCATCAGGGCAAAAGATCTCGATCGTAATATTTGCCGGTGTATACTTGCTTGCAACCCTTTTATTTGCAGATGGATTATGGTATACTAAAAATAAGTATGAGCAGAATAAAAAGAACGAGTAACAGATAATAAATTCGTGGTGTTGCAGTACACACGATAAACAAGAAAATACTGACATTTGCTGATGGCAATAAAGAGAGATGGAGAGGGATATGAACAAGATTATTGCGATTTGTGCAGCGCAGATATATCTGTGGGAACAGGAGCGTCAGATCCACGCAATCTGTGATTGTGCCAGGGAACGCGGATATGAGGTTATAATCTACAATCTGTCTGTCAAGATGGATGTTGAGACGAGTCATAGCAGGGGTGAATTGAGCGTGTTTTCTGTCATCCCGTATGATCAGTTAGCTGCATTGGTGGTATTGGGCGAATCTATTCGGAATGATGCAGTTTGTGATGATCTGGTGGCAAAAGCGCACAAGAACAATGTTCCGGTAGTTATGCTCGATTGTTACAAAAAGGGATGCTATAATATTAAATTTGACTATGAGAAATCATTTGAACAGATCGTACGTCATGTTATCGAATACCATGGTTGTCAAGAAGTGAATTTTATTGCAGGATTTCGAGATAATGTTTTTTCGGAACAAAGATTAGAGACTTATCGACGTGTTATGAAAGAAAATGGATGTACCGTCAAAGAAGAGTACATTGCTTATGGAGATTTTTGGGAATTTCCGTCTCGCGCTGCAATGGAAAAATGGGTGCAGGAATGGGAGGCTGGTACGTCCAGAAGACCGGAGGCTATCATATGTGCAAATGATATGATGGCAATTACGGCGAGTAATGTGTTGCAAAATCATGGGTTGAAAGTACCGGAAGATGTTATTGTGACCGGTTTTGACGGGCTGTTATTAGGTGAATGTTGCATGCCAAAGCTGACTTCTGCCAAGAATGATGCGGCACAGATTGGGTGGAATGTCATACAGATGATCGATGATCACCAAAATGGGAAATGTACAAATGTATATGACATTGTTGTTCCTTTTTATGTCGATTATAGTGAATCGTGTGGTTGTGAGCCGGTCCAACAGCGCAATTTAAGTGAGGAAGTGATGCACTGGTATGGTCAGAGAGAGATAGCCAGATATCAGTCATATGACTTTTTCATGATGACGAATAGCATGTCAGATGGTCATTCTCTGGTCAAGCTGGCAGAGTCGTTCCAACAATATAAAGATTGTTTTCCGGCGGATAATTTTATGATTATAGTAAATTATAATTTCTATCATGATTCTGACATTTGCTGTGCGAGTGACGTGACTGACTTGGTTAAGCTGGTCGAAATATGCGATGGAACATTTACGATGCCATTAGAACGGATACCACTGGAAAAGCAATTACAGTGTTTTGACAGGATCCGAGCCTGTACCACTCAGGTAATTGTCGTGCCAATTCATTGGCAATCGGAGATCTATGGCTATATGGTGGTCTCACATGATGCAGCCAAGATGGATTATGGAATGTTATATGAGTTTTCCATGAGTTTGGATCAGGTGTTTGGTACAGTACGTAAGCAGGCGCAGTTGTATAGCTTATATGTCAAAGATGCATTGACAGCGATTTATAATCGACACGGATTTTATGACGAATTACGCAATCGGATTGCAAAGCTCGCCGGCAAGCGCAAAATGTTGTTTATGGCGTCGGTAGATCTGGATCAGCTCAAATTGATCAATGATCATTATGGACATATAGAGGGAGATTTTGCCATTCGCAGCATAGCACAGGCGATATCCGATACTGCCGTTGAGGTAGATGGGATATGTGCACGCTTCGGTGGGGATGAATACGTTATGTGTCTGGTAGAAGAGTATGACAAGGCAAATCTTACGTTTTATGAGAAATATCGTCAAATGCTTCAGGAGCGGATCGCGCAGATTGACAGAGACAGTGGTAAGCCTTACCGGATTGGTGCCAGTTGTGGTGTGATCTGGGAAGAGATTCACGGAGCGTCCGATATAGAACGTATTATGAAGCAGGCAGATGACAAGATGTATGCGGATAAAGAAGAACATCACAAGCGTTTAACACAGAAGGAGACAAAAGAATGATGAAATGGTATGATCAGGCAGTTTTTTATCACATTTATCCACTGGGACTTTGTGGATGCGCCAAAGAAAATACAGGGATTGCTGAATCCCATTTTGATCAGTTAAAGGAGTGGGCAGAACATGCCGCTAAGTTAAATTGTACGGCAATTTATATCGGACCGTTGTTTGAGTCAGTGGGGCATGGATATGAGACGACAGATTATCGCAGAGTAGACTGTCGTTTGGGAACAAATGATGATTTCAGAGATTATGTAGCATATTGCCACAAGTTAGGGCTTCGCGTGATCGTAGACGGTGTCTTTAATCATGTCGGACGAGAGTTCTTTGCGTTTAAGGATGTGCAGCAAAATAGAGAGCAGTCTCCATATTGCAGTTGGTTTTGTAACCTGAATTTTGGTGGAAATAACGAGTATAATGACGGCTTTTCTTATGAAAACTGGGGCGGATATAATCTGTTAGTCAAGTTAAATCAGCAGAATCCGGAAGTGCAGAACTATATTTTTGACGCGATCCGTTTTTGGGTGGCTGAGTTTGATATTGATGGAATCCGTTTGGATGCGGCAGATGTACTGGATCATGGATTTATGCATGCGATGCGTCAGATGACAGATGCTATGAAACCGGATTTTTGGTTGATGGGTGAAGTGATCCATGGCGATTACAGTCGTTGGGTAAACGATGGCATGCTGCATTCGGTAACAAATTATGAGCTGCATAAAGGCTTGTATTCCGGACATAACGATCATAATTATTTTGAGATCGCTCATTCCGTAAAACGCTTACTTGGCATTTGCGGAGACTACCGCTTGTATACATTTATGGATAATCACGATGTAGAGCGCATTTATTCGAAATTGAACAATAAAGAGCATATGGGTTTGGTAACGCTGCTCGTTTATACATTATACGGAATCCCTTCCATGTACTATGGATCAGAATTTGGTATCGAAGGGAAAAAGGAACAAGGATCAGACTGGAACTTGCGTCCTCATCTGGAACTTGCAGATTATGCGGATGCATATACCAATAATCCGATTACAGCATTGTGCGTGAAATTGGGCGAATTAAAGAAACAGTATCCGGAGTTGAGTGAGGGACAATATCAGGAACTGTCATTGACTAATCGTCAATTTGCATATGCGAGAGCACTTTCAGAAACGGCAATGATCACGTTACTCAATTGCGATGACGAGCCGACAACAATTACCGTACAGGCGCCGGTTGGAGCAACAAGTGCTACAGATATGTTAGGACAGGCAGAACAAGTACATTATGAGAATGGACAACTGCAGGTTACTTTGCCGGCAAATTGTGGAACAGTGATCTATTTAGGGGAGAAAGTAGAACCCATAACCACAGAGAAGGTATCTTCGGATACAGAGGAGCCGATTACTGCAGAGAAGGTATCTACAGAGACAGAGGAGTCGATTACTGCAGAGAAGGTGTCTGCAGAGACAGAGGAGCTGATTGCTGCAGGAAAAGTGTCTTCTGAGAAGAACGCAGAACCATCTTATGTGTTACTATTGAATGGATCGCCACATTGTAACGGTTCGACAGCAACAGCACTTGAGGAAGTCGCAGGTGCCTTAGAACGCAACGGCGTGCACACAGAAATTGTACAGGTCGGTCACCTGGCGGTACGCAGTTGTATGGCTTGTGGGGCTTGCGCAGAAATCGGTAAATGTGTTATTGATGATATTGTCAATGAAATTGCACCAAAGTTTGAAAAAGCGGATGGTCTGGTAGTTGGAAGCCCGGTATATTATGCCTCTGCCAATGCAACGCTTGTGGCGTGCCTGACCAGATTGTTTTACAGTACACACTTTGATAAACGTATGAAAGTTGGTGCTTCTGTAGTGTCTGCAAGACGAGGCGGATGTTCGGCATCGTTTGATGAGCTCAACAAATTTTTCACAATCTCCGGTATGCCGGTAGCATCCAGCCAATACTGGAACAGCATTCATGGCAATAACGCAGATGAGGCAAAGCAGGATGGAGAGGGCCTTCAGATTATGAGAACACTTGGAAATAATATGGCATTTTTGATCAAGAGTATTGCTATGGGTAAAGAAATGTTTGGTCTGCCGGAGCTGGAAGAACGTATCGGGACGAACTTCATTCGGTAGATCTTTAGCGGATGATTTTAGAGGATAAAAAAATGGCTGTTCCAACATAAGCGGAACAGCCACTTTTTTTACTTTATAGGAAACTTATCGTAGTGTGGTGTTATTCCTTAGGAAAACAATTTGACACCATCTTCCTGACCGTACACAGCGAATCCATCGTATCCGGCGGTTTCCAGGCGATTTAAGAATTTGCCCAGTTTCTTAGGACGGGCGATCGTTGAAACCAGATATTCGCTGCGGAGTTCTTCAGCATATTGCAATGCAGCTGCATAAGTATCCGGATCATAGAATACCGCAATGCGCTTTTTCTGTCCCGGGATTTCGTAACCGTTATCCATCAAAATACCAAAGATACGCTCAAAGCCAATGGAAAATCCAACTGCCGGGATATCTTCGTTTAAGAATTTACCGATCAGATTGTCATAACGTCCACCACCGGCAACGGCGCCACTATAGCCCTCTGCTTCTACTTCAAAGATCGTTCCGGTGTAATAGCCCTGACCACGCACGAGAGACGGTGTGAATTCGATCGGAAAGGCATTGCCGGAGACAGAAGTTACGGTATCCATAATGTATTTCAGAGAAGCAACATAGTCGGCATCGCATACTTTTGCAACAGAATCCAGATCCAAAGCGCCGCTTTCAAACAAGGCAATAAATTTTTCAATAGCAGAAGCATCAAATGCATTTTCTTCTAATTCTTTCTGCACACCTTCAATACCGATCTTATCTAATTTATCAAAAATGATCGCCAGTTTTTCATGATCTTCCTCGGCAAAGCCTGCATAAGTAAAGATTGCCTTGAGGATGCGGCGGTCGTTGATCTTGACCTTAAAAGAAGATAGACCAATGCGGGTCAGAGCCTTTGTTGTTGTAAGGATCAATTCCACTTCGGCATCTGGAGAGGCATTGCCAATGATATCGATATCGCACTGCATAAACTCTCTAAGACGTCCCTTCTGTGGCCGCTCTGCGCGGTAAACGCGGTCCATCTGAATAACCTTGAAAGGATTCATCAGATCATTGCGGTTGTTGGCATAATAGCGGGAGAGTGGCAGTGTCAGGTCATAACGCAGCCCCATATCGGCAAGCGTCTGTTCGGTAGGGGCTTCTGCTTCTAAGGCAGAGGATAACTTTTTGCCTCGTTTTAAGATCTTGAAGATCAGATTTAAATTTTCGCCACCTTCGCTTTTATCTAAGTTTACAGCATCTTCTATAATAGGGGTTGTGATGCGTTCAAAACCCGCTTCCTGATATGTTTCACGGATGATCTCCTGCAGATGGTCGCGGATCATAACCTCCTTTGGCAGATAATCTCTCGTTCCTTTTACCGGTGTTGCTTTCATTATTTCAATTCCTTTCTGGTAAGTATTGACGCAAAACAGTAGAAAGACAGATAGAATAATCTGTATTATATTGTTCTACGGCAGTAATAGTCTATCATATTTTAATACAGTGGGCAAATATCATTTTGACTTATTTCGCAGAATAGTGTAATATGGCATGTATAAGTCTGATGATAAATGGCAGATCACAGTTGATGTTTATCTGCAGATTTACACATTATAATCAATGGAGGAATCGAAAACTATGGACAAGAAGTTAAGAGTTGGTATCCTTGGCGGTACCGGTATGGTAGGACAGAGATTTATTTCACTTTTGGAAAATCATCCTTGGTTTGAGGTAACTACGATTGCCGCAAGCCCACGCAGCGCTGGGAAGACCTATGAGGAAGCTATCGGCGGACGCTGGAAAATGACAACACCAATGCCGGAAGCAGTGAAAAAGATTATCGTACAGGATGTTAGCGATGTTAAGAACGTAGCTTCTTCCGTAGATTTTGTATTTAGTGCAGTTGACATGACTAAAGATGAGATCAAGAAGATCGAAGAAGAGTATGCTAAGACAGAGACACCGGTTGTCTCCAACAACAGTGCACATCGTTGGACACCGGATGTTCCGATGGTAGTGCCGGAGTTAAATCCGGAGCATCTCGAAGTGATCGAGTCTCAGAAGAAGCGTTTGGGTACAACCAGAGGTTTCATTGCTGTTAAGCCAAACTGCTCTATTCAGAGCTATACACCCGCTCTCCATGCTTTGAAGAAAGCAGGTTATGAGCCAAAGACAGTAGTAGCAACAACATACCAGGCAATTTCCGGTGCCGGCAAGAACTTTAAGGATTGGCCGGAGATGGAGCACAATATCATTCCATTCATCGGTGGTGAGGAAGAGAAGAGTGAGCAGGAGCCACTTCGTATCTGGGGTCACATCGAGAATGGTGAGATCGTTAAGGCAGAGGGACCGGTTATCACGACACAGTGTATCCGTGTACCGGTTTTAGATGGTCATACAGCAGCCGTATTTGTTACTTTCGAAGAGGGCAAGAAGCCTTCTAAGGAAGAGATCATTAAAGTTTGGAGAGAGTACAGTGGTGTTCCACAGGAGCTGAAACTTCCAAGTGCACCAGAACATTTTATTCAGTATCTTGAGGATGACAACCGTCCTCAGGTAGCATTGGATGTTAATTATGAGAATGGATTTGGTGTATCTATGGGTCGTCTTCGTGAGGATACTGTATTTGATTACAAGTTTGTTGGTCTTTCACATAATACGGTGCGTGGTGCAGCAGGTGGTGCTGTTCTTACGGCAGAGTTACTGACTGCTAAGAAATACATCACAGCCAAATAATCAATTATAGAAAGGCATGGTTATTAGGATGAACCGATATCGTATTTTGGTAAAAGGAATTGTACAAAAGGATGACAAGTTTCTGGCGGTGGAGAAATGGTATGATGATAATATCATAGATCCGTATCAGTGGGAATTTGTTGATGGTGAAACGGAATTTGGAGAATCACCGGATGCGGCTGTGTTGCGTATCATTCAGGAGCAGACAGGGTTGATCGCGGTTGTTGACCGGATTTTGTATACTTGGACCTTTATGATTGGTTCAGAATGTAATCTTGGCATTGCGTATCTTTGTCTGACAGAGATGGAAGAAGACGCTGTGCAGCTTTCTGAGGACCTGCATGATGCGCAATGGATCACATCGGCAGAGTTTGATGATTTGATCAACAATAAGAGAATGCTTGCGGATTTACAGCAGGCAGACGTATATTAAGAGATGGCATCTGCCGGATTACCGGCAGGTGCTCTCTGTATGTATGGGAGTATGCAAAATGTATACAGGACAGCCTATGAAAAGGAGGAGGATTGATGAAAACACTGATATGTGGGGGACGAATTATTGACCCTGCGCAGAACATGGACGAGATCGGAGACATCTTAATAGAAGATGGTAAGATCGCACAGATCGCGCCGAAGATTATAGAGGAGGCAGATCAGACAATTAATGCAGAAGGACACGTTGTCATGCCGGGATTTATTGATCTGCACGTACATTTGCGCGAACCGGGATTTGAATATAAAGAGACGATAAGGACCGGCGCCATGGCGGCTGCAAGGGGCGGTGTGACCACAATCTGTCCAATGCCAAATACGAAACCGGCGATCGATAGTCCGGAAAGAGTAAAGGATCTGTTAGAACGTGCCAAAGATGCAGCAGTTCACATTTTGCCGATCGGAGCAGTAACGATCGGTCAGGAGGGAAACGAGTTAGCAGATATTGCCGGTATGAAAGAGGCCGGTGCAGTGGCGCTTAGTGAAGATGGCAAATCAGTGATGGATTCGTTAGTTTTTCGCCATGCACTTAAGGAAGCTGCTAAGAACAAAATACCAATGTTTTCGCATTGTGAAGACAAGGCATTAGTAGACGGTGGAGTTATGAATGCCGGAGCCAAAGCAGAGGAGCTTGGGCTGCCGGGAATTACGAACGCAGTAGAAGACGTTATCGTTGCCAGAGATATTCTGATGGCAAAAGAGACAGGCTGCCGGTTACATTTGTGTCATTGTTCAACAGCGGACAGCGTTTTAATCATTGAAATGGCAAAGCAACAGGGGCTTCCTGTGACCGGAGAGGTTTGCCCGCATCATTTTACGATGTCTGATGATGAGATTACAGAGGATCATGGCCGTTTCAAGATGAATCCGCCACTTCGCAGCAGAGCGGATGTCGAAGCACTCAAAAAGGGACTTGCCGGAGGGATCATGGATGTGATATCTACGGATCATGCACCACATGGTAAAGAAGAAAAAGATCAGTCTATGCGTAAAGCACCGTTTGGTATTGTCGGGTTAGAGACTTCCTTTGCATTAGGCTACACAGAACTTGTCAAACGTGGTATATTAAGTTTATCAGAGTTAGTTGCTAAGATGAGCACAAATCCGGCAAAGGTACTGGGCATTGCCAAGGGAACGCTGAAACCGGGAACGGCAGCAGATGTAGTGGTTGCAGATATTGATACGGAATATGCGATTGACAGCAGCAAGTTTTTATCAAAGGGTACGAACACACCGTTTGATGGAAAGTTAGTATACGGCAAAGTCTTAAATACCTTCGTGGATGGAAAATTGGTTTATAGTGAAGAAAGGAATGGATAAGTAGTATGATTAATACATTGATTGAGCAGATTACCAAAAAGGATGCACCGATCGTTGTCGGATTGGATCCAATGTTAAGTTACGTGCCGGAACATATTTGCAAGGCAGCTTTTGAGCAGTACGGAGAGACGTTAGAGGGTGCTGCAGAGGCAATTTGGCAGTTTAACAAGGGAATCGTAGATGCAACACATGATCTGATCCCTGCAGTAAAGCCACAGATCGCTATGTACGAGCAGTTTGGTATTCCAGGTCTGACAGCATTCAAGAAAACAGTTGACTATTGTAAGGAGAAAGGTCTTGTTGTTATTGGTGATATTAAGCGCGGAGATATCGGGTCTACATCTGCTGCATATGCGGTAGGACATATTGGTAAAGTGCAAGTAGGGTCTAAGTCCTATGCAGCCTTTGATGAGGATTTTGTTACGGTTAATCCGTATTTGGGAAGCGATGGTGTTAATCCATTTCTCGATGTCTGCAAAGAGGAAAATAAAGGAATCTTTGTATTGGTAAAGACGTCCAACCCTTCCAGTGGTGAATTTCAGGATCAGCTCATCGATGGCAAGCCGTTGTATGAACTGGTAGCTAAGAAAGTGGTAGAATGGGGTGAGCAGTGCATGGGAGATACCTATAGCAATGTTGGCTGCGTGGTTGGTGCTACGTATCCGGAAATGGGTAAGGTACTTCGTAAACTGATGCCAAAGACATATATTCTGGTACCGGGTTATGGTGCGCAGGGCGGTACCGCTGAGGGATTGAAACCATACTTTAACAGCGATGGCTTAGGTGCGATCGTCAACTCTTCGCGTGGTATCATTGCCGCATACAAGCAGGACAAATATAGTAAGTTTGGCGCTGACAATTATGCAGATGCCTCCAGACAGGCAGTAATTGATATGATCGCAGATATTAACGGAGCGATCAAGTAGAACGTTTAGAGAAAGAGGATAGCAATGGCAGAGAAAAAGAAATGTCTGGCAACCGTGAAGAGCCAGTCAGAGTTGGCACCGGGAATATACAGTTTGTGGCTTGCTTTTCCCGAAGAATACAATGTTGCAGCAATGGCAAAACCGGGACAGTTTTTGTCGCTGTATAGCGATGATGGCAGCAGACTGCTCCCAAGACCGATCAGTATATGCGAGATTGACGCGGCTAAGCGCATGATCCGCTTGGTATACCGAGTGGCAGGAGCCGGCACGTTAGAATTTTCCGGTAAGCAGGAAGGTGATACGATCGCAGTTGTAGGGCCACTTGGCAACGGATTTACACCTCGTTCCGGCAAAAGTATTTTGATCGGCGGAGGAATTGGTATCCCGCCAATGTTAGCATTAGCGAAGAGTCTGTCCGGTGAAGTGCAGGTCGTATTAGGATACCGCGATGCAGTGCAATTTTTGAAAGAAGACTTTGCCCCATATGCATCTGTATATGTTTCGACTGAGGATGGCAGCGTGGGAACCAAGGGCAATGTCATAGATGCGATCCGTGCCGAGGGTATTACAGCAGATGTGATCTATGCGTGTGGGCCTATGCCGATGCTGCGTGGTGTAAAAGCATTTGCGGCAGAGCAGGGGATCGAAGCTCAGATTTCTTTGGAAGAGCATATGGCGTGTGGTATCGGTGCTTGCTTAGGCTGTGTATGCACAACCAAAGAAAAAGATGCACACAGTCACGTCAATAATACAAGAATTTGCAAGGACGGTCCGGTATTTGATGCGCAGACCGTAGAGATATAGGAGGAAAAGGATGAATCTGGCAGTAAATTTTGCGGGAGTATCAATGAAAAATCCCGTTACGACGGCATCCGGTACCTTTGGTTCTGGTGCAGAGTACGGAGAATATGTGGATCTGAACCGCTTGGGAGCTGTGACAACGAAAGGTGTGGCAAATGTACCTTGGCCCGGCAATCCAACACCGAGAGTGTGCGAGACTTATGGTGGTATGTTGAATGCGATCGGTTTGCAAAATCCGGGGATAGACGTATTTATTGAGCGTGATATTCCGTATTTGAAGCAGTATGATACCAATATCATTGTCAATGTGTGTGGTAAGACACCAGACGAATATATTGATGTTGTCAGACGTTTGGCAGAGGAAGATGTTGCACTGTTAGAAATTAACATTTCCTGCCCGAATGTTAAAGCGGGAGGCATTGCATTTGGTCAGGATCCGAAGCAGGTTGAGAAGATCACTGCACAGATTAAGGCAGTGGCAAAACAGCCTGTGATCATGAAATTAAGTCCAAACGTAACAGACATTACAGAGATGGCAAAAGCAGCGGAAGCAGGCGGAGCAGATGCAATCTCTTTGATCAATACGTTGACCGGGATGAAGATTGATATTAATCGTCGAACCTTTGCACTTGCCAATAAGACAGGAGGAATGTCCGGTCCGGCAGTGAAGCCGGTTGCGGTTCGCATGGTCTATCAGGCAGCACATGCTGTGAATATTCCGGTACTTGGAATGGGAGGGATCCGAACAGCAGAAGATGCGTTAGAGTTTATTATGGCGGGAGCTACAATGGTGGCAGTCGGTACCGCCAATTTCAATGAACCGGCGACAACTGTGCAGGTGATAGAAGGAATAGAACAGTTTATGCAGCAAAACGGCGTGAAAGACATTAATGAGCTGATAGGATGCGTAAAGTAGTATAAAGAAGCTGATTTTGGTGTTCAAATGGTGTAGAATCTAAAAACAGTTATACAGCAATATGGCGAAACGCCTATGAAAAGGAGGATTATCGTTAAGATGGAAGCATACAAGAAAGAATTTATTGAGTTTATGGTTGCAAGCGATGTATTGAAATTTGGGGAATTTACATTAAAAAGTGGTCGTAAATCTCCGTTTTTTATGAATGCGGGAGCTTATGTAACCGGTGCGCAGCTTAAAAAGCTGGGAGAGTATTATGCGAAGGCAATTCATGAGCATTACGGGGATGACTTCGATGTGTTGTTTGGACCGGCCTATAAGGGAATTCCCCTTAGTGTGGCAACAACTATAGCATTCAGCGAGTTATATGGCAAAGAAATCCGTTACTGCTCAAACCGCAAAGAGGTGAAGGACCACGGCGATACCGGTATTTTATTGGGAAGCAAGATCAAAGATGGTGATAAAGTGGTTATTATTGAAGATGTGACCACTTCCGGTAAATCCATTGAGGAAACATTCCCGATCATTAAAGCACAGGGCGATGTTGAAATCATTGGTCTGATGGTATCGTTAAATCGAATGGAGCGAGGACTCACTTCGAATGCCAGCGCACTGGATGAGATTCAGCAGAAATATGGCTTTGGTGCAAATGCGATCGTTACAATGGAGGACGTCGTGGAATGTCTTTACAACAAAGAGTGCCAGGGCAGAGTATTGATCGATGATAACTTGAAGGCTGCTATTGACGCATACTATGCGGAGTACGGTGTACACTAATTGAGTGATTATTGTAAACATGGAGGTCATGTATGGTCGAAAAAGTATATAAAACAATGAAATCTGTTGGGGCTAGTAATATTGTATTAGGCATTTTGTTGATCGTTGGTGCGATTGCCGCCGGTGTCGTACTGATCACCAAAGGTGCTAAGCTGTTGCATGATAAGTCAGAGTTGACATTCTAATGGATGGCGTAGTACTTAAGTATTATCGGGAATTTTCCTGCTTAGCAGATCGTTGTGAGGCAACATGCTGCGCCGGCTGGAAAATTGTCGTGGATCCGGAGGCGTATGAGTGGTTTCAGAAGATAGAGCCGGAATGGCTCCGAGAGGACATACTCTCACATATCCATAAAAAAGAGGGCGTTTATTGCTTTGAAAATCTTGCAGGAGGTCGCTGCGCGATGCTAGACGAGGATGGATTGTGCAGGATACAACGGAATACCTCTGAGCAGATGTTATGCAATACCTGTCGTAAATTTCCACGTTTAACAGCAGCCATTAATGGCGATGTATGGATCTCGCTTGCTGCTTCCTGCCCTGCAGTAAGCAGATATCTGCTACATGATCCGGTAGAGTGGATCACTCTGCAGGGAGAGAGAATCTGTTTAGATGATCTTTCTGTATGGAAAGAGGGAAAAAGTGCCCTGCAATTGTTAAGTGCGGCATATTCACACGAGGATCCGGATTTTGATTCGTTTGTAAATGTGTCTATGGAATGTTTGGACATTATACTGGCGTTTCCGGAATGCCGATATTTAGAGGATAGTTTTGATTTTTATGAGCGGGAAAGTGACGAAGCGGCTTGTGATTTGATACGTCGATTTGTGGCAAATACGGGGCAATGGTGGAAGCAGTATTATGACAATTATATGCGCTATCGGATTTTATCCCGGTATTTGGAGTATCCACAAGAGATGAACACAGAACGTATTCATCAGGTGCTGGGTGAATTGTTGCTGCTGCGTGTCATATGCTGCAGCCGGTTTGCCTGTCGAGGATTTCTTGGGGAACAGGACATCTTAGATGCGATCCATTGGATTTATCGCTTTTCGGCACACGGCAAACAAATGGGGCAGCGTGTCCATCAAATGTATGTTGGATGGTCGGATCACACCATTGCACAAGCTCTGCCAAATGGTGATACAGAATGAAAGTGGCATATTGACAAAAACACCCGAAAGAATCGGGTGTTTTTTGAATTTATTAACAAATTTTTGCTTTAATTTTGTGCAATGTATGGAAAGTGAAAAAAACAGAAAAAAAGTCTTTACGTTTTCGGGTAAAACAGATATAGTAACCTTACTCCCAAGTTGAACGACAAAGAATTAGTATTTTGACCAGCCCGAAAGCAACTTACGTTGTCTGGCAGGTCGCTCATAATAGGGAAGGAGGTTTGGAGTTCAATTGAAGATTGCATTTTGGAGCCATACGAGAGAGGGGGCGTGTGTCACGACGAATCTTGCGTGTATGGCAGCTATGACAGCAGTTCATAGTGAAAAGAAATGCATGCTCCTAGAGAATCATTACAGTCTTAGAAATATCGGTGACCTGATGCTCCCGTCAGAGAGGATCGAATGTTTGCGTGAGCAGGGTCAATATTATAACAAATACGGGTTGGAACATCTTTTGAAAGAACTGTATTCCGGAAAGAATGATGCGAATATGATACAGCACACAGCGATTCCTTTATTGTTTCAGAATTTATTCTATTTGCCACAGAGTTTCATTGTAAATCGAGATGTATTCAATTATGAATTTGAATTAGTCAGAGAGACTTTGTTTCAATGTCTGGAAGAGGCAGCAGATCTATTATTTGTGGATACTGAATCCAACAGAAATCTTAGTACAACCAGTATACTTTCCGATGCAGACTTAATAGTAGTCAATCTACGACAGGATACAAAGATGTTGACGGAATTTTTTGAAAATCATCCAATAATACGCAATAAAGCGTTCTTTTTGATTGGTAAATATCAGCCTAATCATACTTGGAATTTGCGTAGAATATGTTATCGTTTTCATATCCCAAGACAAAATATTGGCGTGATCCCTTATAATTTAGAGTTAGAAGAGGCGGTTACGTATGGTAGAGTACTGCAATTTTTGAATCGTAATATTGATGAAAAACAGAATAAGGAGAATGCTTTTTTTATGAGACAAGTTGATCGGGCTGTAGAATTGCTTCATCAGCGCATAGAAAGTTGTCAGGACTCTCGCGATGATAAATGATACAGAATTGATGACTTTTTTGTCGCAGCACATGGGCAAATGACGGATTTTGTTCGATAAATAATATAGAACTAATGCGATTTCGGGGAGGAGGAAACCATGGAAAGGGAAGAAAATAAAGGATCATTGGTGTCACACCCGATGCGGGAACGAAGTGCTGCATATCGATACCGGTATTGTTTTGGGCTAGGTGTGCTGGCGATGGGCAATATGCGTGCGATTATGGAGTTACAGCCATATTATGAACGGTTGCTGCGGCAATTACTGCCGGATCAGGATCAATACGCACAGATCATTACGGATATTAATAATGATCTGGAACGACATTTGGAGCTGGTGCGCCAAACGGTATGTGATCGTGTAGACCAGTGTTGCTTCTTGTTGGATATATACAAGATGTGTCTTATGGCGGTTTGGTCTGTGGATTACTGTCAGGCAATTTTTGATCAGTACGCTATTATGTTTCAGATCAGCAAGAGAGAACGTGAATTTATATGTGCTTTTGGGGAGGCTGCGGCGAAACAGGATCAAACCTTAGCAGCCGAGCAGTACGAACGATATGAACAGCTTGGAGGCTGTATGCCTTTTGCAGTAATGCGTTATATCTATCCGGATTTTTTGTGGAAACAGACGCGGAAAGGGTTTACGGTACATACAGGAGAGACGATTTATCTTCATGGAAAGCAGATCATAGATGGGGATATTTTGGTGGAAACCGGTGCAACGCTTTGGTGTGAAGAAGCAGAGATTACTATGGATGGAGCAATACGTGTTCAAGGTGGAAGAGTACATTTTCAAAATTGTGAGATATGCGTTGAGAACTGTTCACAGAAATATTTCATAACAATGACTGCCGGATCTTCGATCATGTTGACAGCGACAGTATTAGACTGTCAGTCGCTGTGTGGTGCTATCTATCAGCAAAAGGGGAGTTTGCTCGTTAAAGATAGCAGGCTATGCCGAAGTGCTCGGGTGCCACTGGTGCATTTTGCCGGAGAGTATGCAGAGTTTCAGAATACCGGACTGCAGAATGGATTAGAAGGACTGTTGGTATTCGAAGATCCGGCGAAAGTGTATATACACAATTGTCGATTCGTCAACGGTACGAGAGACTATGGAGGGGCAATTTACTCAGAAACCTTCGGTAGTGTACGGATCCGACAGTGCCAGTTTGTGGAATGCCATGCAAAATATCTGGGTGCAGCAGTATATTTTCAAAATTACAGATGTGAACAGACTATATCGGGATGCGAAGTAATTTCCGATCAAAATGTACAGGAAGCATTTTTTCAGAATTATAAGGAGGGGCGTCAATGATTCAAGATGTATTAACCCGTTTTGAGCAATATAATAAAGAGATGAGTCCTCTGGGAGATGCGATGGATGGTACAAAGCTGCAGGCGCAGCTGCAACAGTACAAACGGATTCGGATCACGGGAAATTACATTCTTCCGACGGACATTGTTTTGTATGAAGGAATGACGTTGCTGATCGATCAGGCCGTTGTATCCATGGCTGGCAATATAGCACTGCGAGGTGGAGAATTGCATATCAGTAATAGCCGGCTTGTACGTACTAGTAATTCTCATCGTGCCGGAATTAATGTGCATCAGTGCGGAAGTCGTGTTTTGATTGAGAACAGTGTGATTGATTGTGCCTATTATGGAATGTTTCTTAGAGCGGAAGATGGAGTGGTATCGGTGGCAGACAGCACGATCGTGCGTACAACCAAAGGAGCTGCAATTCGTTTTTGGGGAGAGCGCATCCATGTGATCCGCTGTCATTTTCGCGACTGTTATTCTGCAGAATCCGGTGGAGCATTAATGCTTCGAGGAGGGCAGGGTGTGGTCTGTGATAATGTATTTGAACAGTGTGAAGCAGAGCGTGGTGCAGCGATTTATTTGTCCTGTGATATCGATGTAACACATTGTACTTATCATGAGTGTGTGCCGAAAGATATGCCATTTGTAAGACATTGGCGGGTAGGCGGAAGCATTGATAAAAAAGGAATTCGAGTACAGAAGGAACGTAAAATTTCACAATGTACAGCGATACTTGATTGTTCATTAGAGGTGGCAACAGGAGCAAAACTTACGATAAGCGATAGCGTTATATATATGAATCAGCCAATAGTCTGCTATGGAAGTCTTGAGATGCATAATGTGAAAATGATCTGTGGACAATGTGAACAAGGTGATCTGATCCGTTTGGACCATGCTGCTTTCGCGGTATTGCAGCATTGTTTGTTTGATGGACGTAACCGGGTGGGAATACTCCGGGCGACAGGAACAAGAGTAAAGATCGCACAGTGCTTTTTTGCCAATACGAAAGGCGGGAGAGCGGTTTATAATGCATATGCCTCCGAGATCCTTGACAGCACGTTTAGTTACTGTCAAGGTGGAGCATTATATATGCAGGGTGGTAAAGTGATACGTTGTAAGTTTGTCGGGTGTCGTGACACTCGCGGTGCAGCAGTCTGGATGTATGGCGCAACAGCGGGATTGATTCAAGACTGCCAATTTGAGCGGTGTGTGTCTGATCCTCGTAGTGACGTGATCGAAAAGGGGCTTGCGCACCGAGTGATGTAGGTGCGTTAGACCCCTTCTTCCTCATCCAAATCTGCTGTCGTATCTTTCTGAGGAAGTAGATGAACTTTTACTTTATCAATACGATTGTTGGTTGCCTCGAGTACCCGGTATTCAGCGTATTCATCCTGTACAGTTTCCCCGGCTTTCGGGAAATGATCCAACAGATTAATGATATGTCCGGCAATCGAGTCATAATCCTCTGATTCCAGATCAATGCCAAGCTCATCATTAATATCATCTAATTTTGCGATACCAAGTAAGATGAAATTTTCGTCATCAATCTTGGTGATCTCATCCTCTTCGTTTGTGTCATATTCATCACGGATCTCACCTACAATTTCTTCTATGAGATCTTCCAGTGTTAAAATGCCGGCAGTTGCGCCGTATTCATCTAACACAACAGCCAATGGAATAGACTCCTTCTTCATCTCAAAAAAGAGTTCGGAAATTTTCTTATATTCGTAGGTGAAGTAAGGTTCACGCATAATAGTTGTAACATCAAATTTATCGCGGGCATCTTCATAGAAGAACAGGTCTTTAACATTAATGATACCGATCACATTATCACGGCTTTCACTATATACAGGCATTCTTGTATGGCGAAGTTCCTTATATACCTCGAACAATTCCTGATAAGAAATATCCGCACTGACGAATCCAACATCCATTTTAGGAACCATGACGTCCTTAGCCATCGAATCACCGAAATCAACCACGTTTGTGATCATCTGACGCTCTTCGCTTTCAATAACACCCTCCTCGTGGCTGACATCCAAGATCGTACGAAGCTCGCCCTCTGTAATCGCAGGAGAGTGATTCGACTTTACATGGAGCAGATGCATTAGTCCGTTGCTCAATTGATTCATTAAAAAAGAAATCGGCCGAAGTATGTTCGTTAGTCCATAAATCGGTTTGGCATAGATCAGAGATAAACGTTCCGCATTCATTGTTGCGAGGGACTTTGGAATGATTTCTCCAAATATTAAGACCAAAATAGTAATAATTCCTGTTGCAATACCGGTGATCGCGCTTACACTGTCACTCATACCTGAACTTTTTGCAAGTTTCATTGCGAAGGTTGTTGTCAGAGAAGAAGCAGATAAGTTCACAACGTTATTACCTATTAATATGGCACTAAGCATTTGCGTCTTTTCTTCGATCAGTTTGAGTACCAGAGAGGCATTCTTGTTTTTATCGTCTGCCAATGATTTGATACGCATTTTGTTTACTGTTGTTAAGCAAGTCTCTGCAGATGAAAAGAAAGCAGAGAGTGCGAGCAGAATAAGTAAAATAACTATCTGCCGGGCGTCGCTTGAATCCAAAAAAAATCAACTCCAATCCTAATTAATGGGGCTGCAAAGTAACCGTGCAGCTTAATGATAAAATGTATCCTTAAGGACTTTGACAAAATCGCTAAGGATCATTATAGTATAACAAGCAATATTCTACCGAGGAATGTAGGAAATGTCAAGATATCTTGCGTTGCGAATTTGTGATATAATGAGCCTCAGAGAAAAACAAGCGGCTGCGAAGCAGACATTTGTTTTTCTGGGCTCATTAACGAGCAAATAAGCTTGTGTAACAAGCGAATAAGCTCTGAAGGAGCGGATTTGCGAGTTTAATAAAAAGGCTAATTGATGTATGATATAATAACCTTTAATGATATTGCGACTTAGATTAGAAAAGAGGTAAACTATGGAGCAAAAAAAAGAAGATTGCTTGGTTTCCTGTGTAGATGCAGGACTTGGTTATGAGAATCGAGCAATTATAGAACATTTGGACTTCAGCGTACATCGTGGAGAATATATATGCGTTGTTGGTGAGAACGGATCCGGTAAAAGCACATTGATCCGAACTTTACTTGGTTTGTTGAAGCCGGTCAGTGGCAAAGTGGAGTTGGCACCTTCTCTTCACGGCGGAGCAATCGGTTATCTGCCACAGCAGACACAGGCACAGAAGCACTTTCCGGCCAGCGTGATGGAAGTTGTGCTGTCCGGTTTCCAAAATCAGATGCATGGCAAGCCTTGGTATCGGCGCACACAAAAGAAAGAAGCACTTCGTAACCTGGAGCGTTTGGAAATTACCGATCTAAAGGGGAAATGCTATGGGGAACTTTCCGGTGGACAGCAGCAGAGAGTACTGTTAGCCCGTGCGCTGTGCGCAACGGAGAGACTGTTAGTATTAGACGAGCCGGTTACCGGTCTTGATATGGCTGCGGCAGCGTCATTGTATGCAAATCTTGACAAACTTCACCAAGAAGGCGTTGCCATCATTATGGTGACACACGATGTACACAAGGCGGTCGAGTGTGCAGATTATATTTTGCATATTCGTGAAGGAGACTATTTTTATGGCAACGTTGCGAAGTATTTAGAGACAGAGTATGCCGGGGTATGGCATACAATGCGGTAAATATAGGAGGAATCATACATGGAAATGTTAATGCAGATGTTTTCCTATCCATTTATAGTGAGAGCATTTATTGTCGGAATATTGGTATCGCTATGTGCCGCCCTGTTAGGGGTAAGCTTAGTATTAAAACAGTATTCCATGATCGGGGATGGATTATCCCATGTGTCTTACGGGGCATTGTCAATTGCGATCGCATGTGGCATCGCACCGCTTGCACTTTCAATACCGGTAGTGATCGTAGCGGCCTTTTTCCTGTTGCGTATGACAGAGAATGGATTAATGAAGTCGGATGCAGCCATCGCTGCCATGTCAGCTTCGGCGTTAGCGATCGGTGTATCGGTAACAAGCCTTACGACAGGAATGACTACGGATGTGTGCAGTTACATGTTTGGCAGCATTTTGGCGATGACATCCGCAGATGTATATTTAAGCGTTGGTTTGTCTGTGATCGTATTGTTGTTATTTATCTTTTGTTATCACAGTATCTTTACGGTCACTTTCGACGAAAGCTTTGCCAGAGCAACGGGGGTAAAGGTATCATTTTACAATACAATGATCGCAATTTTGACGGCAGTGACGATCGTTCTTGGAATGCAGATGATGGGAGCCATGTTGATATCGAGTTTGGTTATTTTTCCGGCACTCACATCTATGCGTATATGGAAAAGTTTTAAGAGTGTGGTGATCTCTTCCGGTATTTTGGCCGTAATCTGTTTTTGCATCGGAATGATCGTATCCTATCAATTTTCAACGCCGGCAGGAGCAAGCGTTGTATTAGTTAATTTATGTGCGTTTGCGATCTTTTTTGTCATTCAGAAAATCAGAGAACACATATAACATAGCGCATATGGAGGAAAATAATGCTTTACCAGGGAAATATTCGAGACTATCTTAGTAAGCAGCCATTGCTGTTTGACGGTGCAATGGGAACTTACCTTGCAGATAAATATATACAATTTGGTGGGGAATCCTGCGAAAAATGGAATCTTCGCTATCCGGAGCGTATTAAACAGATACACAAAGAGTATATTGATGCCGGAGCAGTGGCGATCAAAACAAACACATTTGCGGCCAATGCAGGAGATCATTTTACAGCAGAAGAGGTTGGAAAGGTTATAGCAGCCGGCACGCAGATTGCACGGGAGGCAATCGAGGAATCTGCAGGAGAGCAGATATTATTTGGTGATATTGGTCCTGTTGTGATCGGCGATGAGAATGATGCGGCAGAACGTTATCGCCTTCCGGTGGACTGCTTTTTGGAGCAGGGTGTGCGTCATTTTTTGTTTGAGACATTAGACAACATAGAAGGATTGGATGAAATTACCGAGTATATTAAGCAGAAGCAGCCGGAAGCATTTATTATTGTCTCATTTGCAGTATCACCGGAGGGCTTAACCCGAAGTGGATGCTATGGGCGTAGTTTATATCAAAAGATGATGAAAGTATCGTCGATCGATGCACTTGGCTTTAATTGTATTTCCGGTCCTAAGCATTTGCTGGATCTCATGTATAAATTGTCAAGAGAAAAGAATACAAAATATATCTCGATCATGCCAAATGCCGGTTATCCTGCCGTACTGGATAATAGAACGTATTACGAGGCACATCATTATTATTATGCAAAAGAGATGTACCAGATCGCAAAGCAGGGGGCGTCTATCATAGGAGGCTGTTGCGGTACCGATCCAAGCTTTATCTCGGAAATAGCTAAGACGTTGCAGCAGTCGCCGCTCCCCGGAAGAAAAACATATAGTGCGGATGGTTCGGGACGGTCCGTCCACTCTGTTGTGGAGAACCGGCAAACGGAACAATCAATCCCTGTCGCAAATGATGGACAGGAAGTGAAAAACTATGCCGGAAAGGACAATCTGTGCAATACCTTTGCAGCAAAATTGGCATGTGGCGAGAAGGTTTTGGTCGTAGAACTGGATCCGCCTGTAACGCCGGAGATCGATTTCTTCATGGAAGGAGCAGTCAAGTACCAGCAGGCAGGCGTTGACGCCATTGATATTGCCGACTGCCCGGTGGCAAAGGCACGCATTGACAGTAGTATATTGGCATGCAAAGTCATGCGCGAACTTGGTCTGACAGCAATTCCGCATATGACCTGTCGTGACCGTAATATTAATGCAACGAAGGCATTGTTGCTGGGATTAAATGTGGAGGGTGTTAACAACGTACTTACCGTGACCGGAGATCCGGTGCCGGCAGCAGAGCGAGGCTTGGTAAAAACAATGTTTAGCTATAATTCAGCGGTGCTTGCAAACCATATTCGTACCCTGAATGAGCAGATTTTTCAGAACAATCCGTTTATGATCAGTGGAGCATTAAATGTAAATGCCGTTAATTTTGACAGTCAGATCATCCATGCTAAGCGTAAGATCAGCCAAGGAATCGATGTATTATTTACGCAGCCGGTACTTACGGAAAGAGCATTAAATAACCTCAAGCGTGCCAGAGAGGAATTAGATGTTAAGATCTTAGGCGGAATTATGCCGGTAGTCAGCTATCGGAATGCCTGCTTTATGAATAGTGAAATGGCAGGAATTGATGTCGATCCGCGTATTATAGAAATGTATCAGGACAAAGACCGGGCACAGGGAGAGGAACTGGCAGAGCAGATATCTGCTCAGGTTGCACAGGAAATTGCCCCATATGTGGATGGCTTTTATCTGATCACGCCATTTAAGAGAGTCGAGCTTATATTGCGGATCATTAAACAGATCCGAGGGCTGTTGGATCGCTAAGGATCGGTATAAATGGCTGAAAAAGGCTTAAATTCCCGAAAAAGGCTTGCAAATTTACATAGTTCCTGTAAAATAGTAAGCGTTGCATATTAAGAGTATGTGAACTGAGAAAGGAAAGAGATAATTATGATACAGGCAAGTAACGTGACATTGCGCTTGGGCAAGAAAGCCCTGTTTGAGGATGTAAATATTAAATTTACAGAAGGAAATTGTTATGGATTGATCGGTGCAAATGGTGCCGGCAAATCTACATTTTTAAAAATACTTACCGGAGAGATCGAACCAAGTAAAGGAGACATCATTATTACTCCTGGTCAGCGACTTTCTTTCTTGAAGCAGGATCATTTCCAGTATGATGAGTTTGTTGCACTTGATACTGTTATAATGGGTAACGAACGCTTATACGACATCATGAAAGAAAAAGATGCGATTTATGCAAAAGAAGATTTCACAGAAGAAGATGGTATCCGTGCCAGTGAATTAGAAGCAGAATTTGCGGAAATGGACGGATGGGAAGCAGAATCAGATGCTGCGACTTTGCTAAATGGTCTTGGAATCGCACCGGAACTTCATTATAAAAAGATGAGTGAGATCGCAGCCAGCGACAAGGTAAAGATCCTGCTTGCGCAGGCGTTATTTGGTAACCCGGATATCTTATTGTTAGATGAGCCGACCAACCACTTGGACTTAGATGCGATCCGTTGGCTGGAAGACTTCCTGATCGATTTTGACAATACGGTTATCGTGGTATCCCATGACCGATATTTCTTAAATAAAGTCTGCACACATATTGCGGACATTGATTATGCGAAAATACAGCTATATGCCGGTAACTATGACTTTTGGTATGAGTCAAGTCAGTTGATGATCAAGCAGATGAAAGAAGCCAACAAGAAGAAAGAAGAGAAGATCAAAGAGCTGCAGGAATTTATTCAGCGATTCAGTGCGAACGCTTCCAAATCCAAGCAGGCAACTTCTCGTAAAAAGGCATTGGAAAAGATCGAGCTTGATGACATGAAGCCATCCAGCAGAAAATATCCATATATTGATTTCCGTCCGGAACGAGAGATTGGTAATGAAGTGCTTACCGTAGAACATTTGTCTAAGACTATTGATGGTGTTAAAGTTTTAGATGACATTTCTTTCATCATCAATCGCGAAGATAAGGTTGCTTTTGTAGGAAGCAACACGATCGCCACAACTACGTTGTTCCAGATCTTAGCAGGAGAGTTGGAACCGGACGAGGGAAGTTATAAGTGGGGTGTTACGACAAGCCAGTCTTATTTCCCAAAAGACAATACAGAGTTGTTCTCCGGGGACGAGACGATCGTTGACTGGTTAATGCCATTTTCACCGGAAAAGGATCCAACCTATGTACGTGGTTTCCTCGGACGTATGTTATTCCCGGGCGAAGATGGTGTCAAAAAGGTTAACGTATTATCCGGTGGAGAGCGTGTTCGTGTTATGCTGTCCAAAATGATGATCTTGGCATCCAATGTTTTGATCATTGATGAGCCGACAGCGCATTTGGATATGGAATCAATCACCGCATTGAATAATGGATTGATCAAATTCCCGGGAGTAATTCTCTTTACATCTCAGGATCATCAGTTTATTCAGACAATTGCAAATCGTATTATGGAAATCACACCGGGTGGATTGATCGACAAGATTTCAACATACGATGAATATCTGGAAAATGATGAGATGGCAAGAAAACGTCAGATCTTGTCTGTACAGGCAGAAGAAGAGGATTAATATACAGCAGAAGCTATAAACCAGATTGTATAAATATAAGAAATTAGTGTGCCCCATGGAGTTCCACGCTTATGTAGGATCCCATGGGGCGTTTTGTTTGAATAAATACTGCTTTGGTTATGGAATAGATGGTTAATAGTTTATTCCTGCAAAAAAATAAACCTTAGAAATACATCTCTAAGGTTTAAAAAAGAAAAACTGGGCTACAAGGATTCGAACCTTGAAATGCTGGAGTCAGAGTCCAGTGCCTTACCATTTGGCGATAGCCCATCATATGTCTTGAAGTATACAACTTACAATGTTTTGTGTAAGCCTTTTGCTCAAGCACTTATTTATTATATAACACTGGAAACGAAAAAGCAAGTCTTTTTTTTAGAATATTCAACACCTTCTTAATCACAAGCTACACAGATTTTGAATATATAACTCTTTAGAAGTGGCTTTTTTTAAAAAATGCCATATTTATTGCGACAAATGACATAAAATATTGAAACATCTAAGAAAATGTATTATAGTAAAATTCAGATAAGCAACATTTGATGATACAGAAGGATAGGGGGGATATTATTAAAGATACAATCGTTAAAGAATACATAGGAAACCCAGAAATTTTTGCGGATGTCTTTAATTTTTTTCTTTATGATGGAGAACAAAAAATAAAGCCGGAGAATCTTACAGAGAAGGATGTTACGGAATTGGTTACATTGCCGGCGGCAATAAAAGGACAGGAATTGTCAAGAGAAGTGGACGTTAGCATAAAAAGATCTCAAATGCATAAACGTTCCAAGCGTAAAACGGATGGCAGTAATTCAGCGCAGAAACACCGCGATTTGTTGAAATTTGCAGCAATGATGCAGGACTCTTATGCAAACTATGTGATATTAGGGGTTGAGAATCAGATGGAGGTGCATTATGCAATGCCGGTGCGTAACATGGTATATGATGCACTGCAGTATGATAAACAAGTTGCAATGATTGCAGCAGCTAATGTGATTAATACAGTTGCAGGGATAGGATTGGAAATTAGGCAAGACAGGGGGAAAGTGGATATGTGCAAAGCAATTGAGGATCTGAAGGCAGAGAGCCGAGAGGAAGGTCGTGCAGAAACTATAGGACAGACAGTAACCATGTTGAGAAATATGAAGATACCGAAAGAAACGATATTATCAGAATTGCAGAAGACATTTTCAATCAGTGAAGAGGAAGCTAACAGAATATATAGTACAAAATGAACGAATGCATCTTTTTATTGTTATGATTGTCTATGTAAGACAGAGTCGCAAAAATTATATATAAAAAGCAAACAAAAAAATAAAACCCTAGATAACTATCTAAGGTTTAAAAATAAAAAACTGGGCTACAAGGATTCGAACCTTGAAATGCTGGAGTCAGAGTCCAGTGCCTTACCATTTGGCGATAGCCCATCATATGTCTCAAAGCATGCCATTTACAATGTTTCATGTAAATATTTCGCTCAAGCACTCAGCTATTATATAATAATATTTTCCAAAAAGCAAGCCCTTTTTTAAAAAAGTTTCATGACATTCTTGCAAATAGTTGAATTAGATCGATGAAGTACACATCTTGCATATTACCTTTACACCAATGTTAAAAATGTAGTAAAATAGAAATAGTGACTAGACCATAGGGTCAAAAATGATTGGAGTAACAGTATGACAAAAAATCAATTTACAATACAGCCGGGCAATGCACTGCCGCTTGGCGTGACAAAGGTGGCAGATGGTGTTCAATTCGCCATATATTTGCCGGACAAGAGAGAATGTTACCTAAAGCTATTTCGTAAAGGGCATCAGACAGAGCAGTATCGGATACCGCTTACGGATGAATATCGCATGGGAAGCGTATATTTCGTACACCTGCGTTCCAAAAATACGACAAGTGCCTTTGATATAGCCGAAGAATTATCCGATAAGTACGAATACGTATACGAAGCAGACGGGGAAGATATTGTGGATCCCTATGCGGCAGGAATATCCGGTCGTGACCGTTGGAATCGTACAGATAAAATGCCCGTCAGAGGTCGTATCTGTTTGAAAGAATTTGACTGGGAAGGAGATTACATTCTGCGCAAGCCCTTTCATGAGCTGGTTTTATATCAATTACATGTAAGAGGATTCACAAAACATGCCTCCTCCGGCGTGAGCAAGCCGGGTACTTTCGCAGGTCTGCAGGACAAGATACCATATATGAAAGATCTTGGGATCAATGGCGTACTCTTGCTTCCGGTATATGATTTTGAAGAAAAGCAGGGTGATAAAGTAAATTATTGGGGATACGGTGTAAGTGATACGTATTATTTTGCACCAAAAGCAGCCTATAGCAGCGGAGAAAATGCAGATGAAGAATTCAAAGAAACGATCAAAAAGCTTCATCGCAACGGGATGGAAGTTATTTTGGACTTCTATTTTGCACCCGGCACCAATCTCAACTTAATGACAGATTGTTTGCGGCATTGGGTATTAAACTACCATGTGGATGGTTTTCGGGTCAACACAGAAGTCATGCCATCGCTTACATTAGCATCAGATCCTATTTTATCCGGTGTCAAGCTGTTTTCTTCTTATTGGGATGAAGAAATGCTATCCGGCGCCGGTATTCATCAGGCGGATAACTGTCTGGCAGAATATAACGAAGGCTTTATGAACGATGCCCGACGTTTCCTGAAAAGTGATGAGGGACAGGCAGAAGCGTTTTATAAAAGATTTTACCGCCATCCGGATAAAGTGGGCGTTATCAACTTTATGACCCATGTAAATGGATTTACGATGATGGACCTGGTGTCCTACGATATCAAACATAACGAATCAAACGGGGAACGAAATGCCGACGGAACGGAGTACAATTATAGCTGGAACTGTGGCGTGGAAGGAAAAACCCGCAAAAAGGCTGTACTGGAGCAGCGGAAACGTCAGATCCGCAACGCATTTTTGATGCTGTTATTTAGTCAGGGAACGCCGATGATCCTTGCAGGCGATGAATTTGGCAATAGTCAGGAAGGCAATAATAATCCGTATTGTCACGATGATGCGGTAACTTGGCTCAATTGGAAACCAACCAAGACAGGGGAGCAGATCCGCAACTATGTGAAACAGTTGATCGCATTTCGTACAGAGCATCCGGTGCTTCATCAAGCGAAAGCATTATGTATGCAGGATACGTTATCCTGTGGTCTGCCCGGCATATCGGCGCATGGAGTGCAAACGTGGCGTCCGGACTTTTCCAATTACAGCCGCATATTAGGTGTGCTGTTAGCCGGAGATTATGCGCAGAAACCGGATGGAACTTCCGATGATTCTATATACATCATTTTTAATATGTATTGGGAGACAAAGTCCTTTGATCTGCCAACGCTGCCGGCAGGCAAAGAATGGCATGCTGCCATCGAGACATTTGATGAAACATTTCACGTGTTGCCGCAGACGGCCGTTAAGCAGACCAAGAGAAGCAAGAATACAAAACTGGGCAAGCAGCGTGCAACCGTAGTTCCACCGCGTTCTATTGTTGTATTTGTCAGCCGCTAGCAGATATATGCGACCGGTAGCCGTCGCAAGCAAAAAAGCAGACACAGGAGCGAAGAACCGCGCCCCTGCATCCGCATGAGGGAGTGTCTGCAGACGCAGATCAGAAATACAATTAGAAATCGTGATTTTTCATGATTTCTGAGTAAAGATCAAGATCACAGACATTTGGCTCTGTGTAATGGGTGCAGTTAGTGCAAGATACGCTCTCTGCAGTAGAGTTAGAGCATCCGCATTTGCCTGTTTCGCAAGGGCAATACTGCGTACAATGTTCTGCAACTTCTTTCATGGTTTTTGCATCTTTTTTCATGATCGTGCCTCCTTATCTGCGCTGTCTGAAGTAGGCAGCCGATGCTGACAGCGCAAGTGCACACGGCTGTAATCTATAGGAAGACAAACTCTCTGCATCCAAACAGCAGAAAATTTGTCGTGCAATTAGTATGCACAGAAAGCAGGATTTTATGATTTTATTGAAAATTTCTGAAATACAAAAAGCTATGGCGCACTTATTGATCCGTGATGCCTTTGATGAATGTTATTTGGAGCAGGCAGAAGTGCTCACCTTTGCCAAATTGACCATGCAGGGTGGGCGTAATCCGAATTGGTACGATGAAGCGCCTGCAGATGACGGGGTTCGATGGAAAGAGTGCAAACCAACGATATTTACTTATATAAAAGGGGATCGAACGCCAACGATGATGCGCATTTCTTTGAAAGCCAGTGCAGAATTTGCAGAAAAATTGTTGGAAAACAGTGGCGTTTATGACCTGTATTTGCAGGAAAAACCGATGTTGCAACTGCAATTTCGCTATGAAAAGCAGGAATTGGTATTCGTCACCGGTATTACGCATGCAGAATTCACCATGGATAAACGTATTGAGTTCGCATGGGATGCAGCGGTAGAACAGTATGTGAGAAGTTTGGGAGTTGGGGCAGAACGAGGATAAGAACCTATATTATCAGAGCAAATACTTGCGTTATATGCCAAAAACCACTATAATAGAATTAAATGTGGGTAAGTATGCCTTGTTGTATGGGATGGCACACATGCCCGGAGCGAGAATAATAGCAACAACACAACGAGAAGGAAGAAAATATGCAAAAAGTATGAGCAGGAGGGGAAGATGGATAGTTTTGGTGCATCAAGAGGACGTCGTAAGAAACGTTTAGGAGATTTGCTGATTGAAGGTGGCTTGATCAATGACGAACAGCTTCAACAGGCATTACAGGCACAAAAGGAAGGTGATGTCAGACAGAAACTTGGTACAGTGCTGATCGATCTGGGCTTTGCATCTGACGATGATATTGCAGAAGTACTGAGCAGACAGTTGAATTTGACGAGGGTTCGCTTAGCGGATTATCATATAGAAGACAATATACTCACATTGGTTGATGAGAAATTGCTTCGTAAATATATGTTGATGCCATATGAGTTTGATCCGGAGAATCCGAACGTGCTCCGTGTAGCAATGAGCGATCCGATGGATCTCGGCGCGTTAGATGATCTGTCTATCGTGACAGGTCTACGCATCGAGGCGCATGTTACTACAGTAAAGGATGTAGCGCAGGCGCTTGACCGTTACTTTGGCAATGCGGAAGCAATGAAAGTGGCGGATCAGTTCACGAAAGAGCATCAGGAGCGTTATGGTAATAGAGAGAATCGTAACGAAGAGTCAGAGGAGATCAAGCAGGCACCGATCGTACGACTCTTAAATCAGATTATTGAGCAGGCAGTACATAAAAGAGCCAGTGATATTCACTTTGAGCCGATGGAAGAGCAGCTTCGTATCCGATTCCGAGTGGACGGTGTGCTTCAAGAGGCGATGCGGCATGATATTACGCTGTTCCCGGCGTTGGTCGCTCGTATCAAGATTGTCAGCGGTATGGACATTTCAGAGAAACGTAAGCCACAGGACGGTCGTATGAGCGTTATCGTTGATCGACAGGAGTTCGATCTCCGTGTATCTAACCTGCCGACGGTATACGGCGAGAAAGTCGTAATGCGTTTGACTCAGAAGAAGGCACTGACGAGAGATAAGAAGGATTTGGGATTCCAGCCGGATGATTTAGCAAAGTTCGATAAGATCTTGGCGCACCCGCACGGTATTATCCTTGTAACAGGACCAACCGGTAGTGGTAAATCTACGACATTGTATACGGCACTTAGCGAATTGAATACAGAGGGCGTTAATATTATCACCGTAGAGGACCCGGTAGAGGCAAACCTTGCCGGGATCAATCAGGTACAGACCAACCCGAAGGCGGGACTTACCTTTGCATCGGCACTTCGTTCTATCTTGCGTCAGGATCCGGACATCATCATGATCGGTGAGATCCGTGACCAAGAGACTGCTAATATTGCCGTTGAAGCGTCTATTACCGGTCACTTGGTAGTAAGCACGCTGCATACAAATAGTGCGGCAAGTACGATCACCCGTTTGGCAGATATGGATATAGAGAGTTACATGATTGCAGATGCTGTTGTTGGTGTTATTGCACAGCGACTGCTTCGACGTGTATGCCCGGATTGTAAGAAGATGGTTCCGTTGACGGAATTCGAAAAGGAAGAAATGCATATCCGGCCGGAATACCGGAGCAGAGAGATTCTTGTACCGCAGGCAAATGTCGGCAGTGATTGCATGAGATGCGGCGGATCGGGATATCAGGGTCGTGTCGGTATTTATGAGATCATGCCAATGTCTAATATGATCAAGCGAATCATTATTCGCGAGGGATCAGCGGAGGAGATTGAGAATCAGGCGATTCGAGAAGGAATGAAAACACTTGTCACTTCAGCAAATCAATATGTATTACAGGGTATTACGACGATTGAAGAAGTACATCGTGTTGCATATGGAGAAGAGTAAAAAGAGAGGGCTATTGTTAGACCTTATCGGATAGAACTAAAAATCTAAGCACAAAATGGGGGAACAGACATGTTAAGTTTTACGATTAATGATCTGCTTGCACAGGCACGTAAGATCGGCGCATCCGATCTTCATGTAGCTGCAGGAGCAGAGGCAAAATGCCGTGTGCACGGTGAATTAAGGAAAATTACAAGGGAACCGTTGTCGGCAGCAGACACTGCGGAATTGATCATGCCGATGGTGCCGGAACGATTGCGTGCATCGCTGGATGAGACGGGTGAGGCGGATTTCTCGCACGCCATTCCGGGGAATGGCCGATTCCGTGTGAACGTACTCAAGCAGAAAGGTGCATTGGGTACGGTTATTCGTTTGATCAGTACGGAGATTCCCAGTGCAGAGTCTTTGGGGCTGCCACCGTCAGTCGTAGAGCTTACCAAGAAAAAGCGTGGACTTGTCTTAGTGACAGGACCGACCGGTAGTGGTAAATCTACCACGTTGGCATCGCTCATAGATATTATTAATACAGAACGTGCAGAACATATTATCACAATGGAAGACCCGATCGAGTACGAACATTTTCATAAGGCGTCCATTATCAATCAGCGTGAAGTAGGAATGGATACGATGTCCTTTAGCGCAGCGCTCCGTGCAGCACTTCGTGAGGATCCGGACGTTATCCTCGTCGGCGAGATGCGTGACTTGGAGACGATTTCATCAGCGATCACTGCGGCTGAGACCGGTCACTTGGTATTTTCAACCTTGCATACCATTGGTGCAGCAGCAACTGTCGATCGTGTTATCGACGTATTCCCGCCACATCAGCAGCAGCAGATTCGTGTGCAGTTGGCGAATGTATTGATTTCTGTTATTTCTCAGTCCTTGATCCCAACGAGAGATGGCAAAGGTCGTGTAGCAGCGTTTGAGATCATGCATACTACACCTGCGATCCAGAACCTGATCCGTGAGAATAAGACACATCAGATTTCATCTTCGATCCAGACAAGTAAGAATATGGGCATGATCACGATGGATGATGCGATTTACAAATTGTATAATGACGGCAAGATCGATTCTACGCAGGCACTTGAATTTGCACAGGAACCGGATCAGTTGCGTAAAAAATTATACTAAATATTTAAATTCGGCATATTGTCTAACTACGGCAGTAGAAAATTGGATAGTTTTAACAAAAATGGAAAAAATGACACAAAATTGTCTAAAAAAGCAAAAAATATGGTATAATTTTTGAACAAACTATGAACAACTTGGAATTGAAACGGATTCTATATGGGTGAAATTCGAAACGAGTATCATTTATATAGAAGATTGTTCATACATACATAGTGGAAGGAAAAGGTGATACGTGTGGCGACAACAGCGTTTAACTATACGGCGATAGACGCCGGTGGAAAACAGAAAAAAGGCACGATCGAAGCTGCCAGCTTAGATGCGGCGAGAGCGAATCTGAAGAATCAGGGGTTGACACCGATTACGGTGGAGAAACCAAATGCCTTGAATAAGGAACTGAGCATCAACATTGGCGGTAAGGTTAAGGCGAAAGACTTGGCAGTGTTCTGTAAGCAGTTCCAAAGTATCCTGCATGCCGGAGTTACCGTGATCCAGGCGCTTGGAATGCTTGGTGAGCAGTGTGAGAATAAGAAACTGCAGAATGCGGTACAGGAAGTAAAGGTACTTGTAGAGAAAGGTGATACATTGGCGGGTGCGATGAGCACGATGCCGGATGTATTTCCGAGTATTTTGGTAAACATGGTGGAAGCCGGTGAAGCTTCCGGTAGTTTAGAGACAACATTTGAACGAATGTCGGTAAACTTTGATAAAGATGCCAAGATTAAGGGAATGGTTATGCAGGCAATGATTTATCCTTGTATCTTACTTTTAGTAATCGTTGGTGTAGTTATCATCATGTTAGTAAAGGTAGTACCATCATTCCAAGAGACGTTTGATTCGGCAGGTGGCAAATTGCCGGGTATTACATTAGCAGTTGTGGCGATCAGTAACTTCCTGATCGCAAAGTGGCCGTTCTTCTTAGGTGGTGTGATCGCAGTTGTTGTTGCTATCCGAATGTTTATGAAGACAGACCAAGGAGCAGTGTTCTTTGGAACGATTGCTATGAAAGCACCGATATTTGGAAATCTCACGATCAAGTCGGCAAGTGCGAGACTGACTCGTACATTAAGTACATTGATGGCATCCGGAATTCCGATGGTAGCAGCGATAGAAATAGTCGCAAAACTGATGTCGAATCGATTGGTTCAAGTGGCAGTTGAGGATGCGAAGAATGAAGTAGAGCGAGGTGTGGCACTGTCGCAGCCGTTAGAAGATAGTGGAGTATTTCCACCGCTTCTCTGTCACATGACGCGTATTGGTGAGGAAACCGGTAATATGGAAGAAATGCTGGAAAAGGTTGCCGATTACTATGATGAGGAAGTGGAAGCGGCAACGCAAGCGGTAACGGCGATTATGGAACCTCTTATCATCATTTTGATGGCAGCAATTGTCGTTCCAATCATGGGAGCAATTATGGCACCGATGCTTAGCATCTATAGTATGGCAGAGAATTCTTAAAGAGGTTTCTGTACTAAATCAAAGTTGTGTTATAACCACGAGCCAAGGAGTGGTTTATAATAAATATTTTATAAGAAAAGGAGATTAAAGTTATGAAAAATTATTTAGCAAAGTTACGTGAAAACGAAGAGAAAGGTTTCTCTCTCGTTGAGTTGATCATCGTTATGGCAATTATGGCTATCTTAGTAGGTGTAGTTGCATCACAGGTTATTCCGTACATGGAGAAATCTCGTCAGTCTAAAGATCAGCAGCAGCTGTCTAGCCTTTGCACGGACATTGTAAGCGCAATTTCACAGGCAGATACAGATCCTGGAGATATTACTACTGCTACTGAATTAAGTGCTGTTGGAAACGGTGCTGGTTCATGGGGAAAAGTGTTAGAAGGTCTTCGCAGTGCTGACGGAACAACAGATAAGTCTTTGGCTGATATTGAAAGTGATGTTACTGGTAAGTTAAAGAGTAAACTTGCAGGAACATCACCAAAAATTTATGTTAAACGTTCTTCTGGTGTGGTAACAGTATTTGTTGGTGATGCTAGTGGAACCTCTGTAGGTGGAAAATTGGAAGTAAAATCTGAGTAATTATTATTGTTGAACAATTAAGGAGCAAGATTATGCCAATGTGGTGTGCGTATTTGGTTTTGTACATATGTGTATTTATGTTTGGAATAGTGATAGGCAGTTTCTTGAATGTCTGCATTTATCGTTATCCGAAGAAGGAGAGTTTGTTAAAGGACTCGCATTGTATGGAATGTGGATACCACCTGCGCTGGTATGATCTGATCCCATTATTCAGTTTTCTAATACTAAGGGGCAGATGCAGGAAGTGCCATGCGAAGTTATCGCTTCAGTATCCCCTCGTGGAAGGAATGAATGGAGCATTATATGTGATCGTTTTCTTGGCGAACGGTTTCAACGTTATGAGCGTGATATATTGTCTCCTGACATCCGCCCTAATAGTATTAAGTATCATTGATTTTAGACAATACATTATCCCGGACAAGGTGAACATAGTGATTCTTGTGTTGGGTATTATTGCTACGATTGTAGACCAGTCACAATGGAAAGACCATGTGATCGGTTTCTTTTCAGTCAGTGTTATCTTATTAATCATCTATTTGGTGACAGTAGGACGCGGCATTGGCGGCGGCGATGTAAAGCTGATGGCGGTTGCAGGACTGGTGATTGGCTGGAAAGCATGTATTGTTGCATTTATTGTAGGGTGTATTGCCGGATCGATCATTCATGTGATACGAATGAAAGTTAGTGGTGCAAATCATCGCTTAGCGTTAGGACCTTATCTTTCAATGGGAATATGGTTTGCAATGTTATTTAGTGAACCGATAATAGAGTGGTACTTGAGATTGTGTGGACTGGCATAGGACACACATATCTTTGTTGTTATGGGCTTTTTTGACCAAGATTAAGCAATGGAAAATCTTGGTTTCATTGTCACAGAGTGCTTGACGCATTGTCAAACATTGTGTGATATGAAACTGGTTTCTATTGTATTTCGTACAGAAGCTATGGATCAAATTATGATGAAAAAGACAGGGAGGAACAAGATAGATGGCAAAGAAAGTATTGAGTATTGAGATAGGACAACAGGTAACCAAGGCAGTTGTCATTGATTTCCTGAAGAAGAACCCTCATGTGTACAATGCCTTTTCCTTTGACACACCGGATGGTGTTATGGAAGATGGTTATGTCAAGGATAAGGATCGTATGGCACAACTTCTTCGTGAACAGATGAAAGACAATGGTGTCAAAGAAAAAGAGGTTGTGTTCTCTATCGCATCTAGCAAGATTGCGAGTCGTGAGGTAACTGTTCCGTACGTTCCGGAGAAGAACTTAGACAATCTGATCAATGCGACAGCGCAGGATTACTTCCCGGTCAACATGGATGAGTACACATTGGCTTACAACGTGTTAGAGACCGTTAAGGAAAAGGATAAAAAGAGCTTGAAGCTGTTGCTTCTTGCTGCGCCGGATTCTTTGATCCAGAATTATTATAGTCTGGCAGATCTGATGGGCGTTCGCGTGGAATCCATTGACTATTATGGAAACGGTTCCATGCAGGTGCTGCAGAAACATATTGGCTCCGGATATAGCGTGTGTGTGCAGATCGGTTCCTTAAATACTATGGTGAGTGTATTGAAAGAGAATCAACAGATCATGCAGAGAACGATTCCATATGGTACGAATACAATTATAGAGACGATGTTAGCACATCCGGCATTGGAGTGCCGCGATGAGACGGATGCAATGGAAATGCTCTGTCGTGAAAATGTTGTGTATTCCACATTGGATTATGAGGACGAGACAGTACGAGGAACAAGAATTTCCGAGGATCAGTGGAAACGCTCCGGCCAAAGCCGTGAGGCAAGAAAAGCAGTTACCGATGCGGTAGGCGGTATCTTATTAAGTGTTATTCGAGTGGTTGATTATTTTGGCTCTCGTTATCCGGACTGCCAGCTCGGTTATATTTATATCACAGGTATGGGTGTTAAGATCCGCGGTTTGGATACTTTGTTTGAGCGTGAGATGGACCTTCCGGTTCGTAAGCTGGAGAAATTAACAAACATTACATTCTCTAGAGGATTCGCAAGAAGCTTGCAGGATCAGACGGAGTATATCGCAGCGATTGGTGCAGCGATTGAGCCGGTTGGATTTTCCTTAAAGGAACTGAAAAACAAGCAGGGTCGTGCGGCAAGCATGAGAACGGTCAAGATCATCTTGGCAGGCAGTGTGGTTGTTGCAGTTGCGCTCGTTGCAGTTGGATGGTTCCGACTTGTTGGTGCGAACAAGGAGAACGAGAATCTCAAGATGGAGAAGCAGTCACTGCAGAGCATTAATCAGGTATATACGGAGAACGAACAGGCGACTAAGAAGTTTGAAGATGCGGCTGCGCTGCATGTGGCGACATCGACGAAGAATCAAAATTTGGTAGCATTGATCGAGCAGTTACAGAAGAAGCTGCCAAAGCAGATGCAGGTATCTACATTACAGTCGACAGAAGATAAAGTGACACTGACGATCACAACAAAAACAAAAATTTCAGTTGCGAAAATGTTGGTGGAATTTGAAGGAATTGATCTATTGACGAATGTGAATGTTGCTTCTATTACTGGTGAAGATAATGACGGAAAAGTAGGTAAATACACATTCTCGGTAACAGCAGATTATACACAGTTACCAACGAAAGAAGAGAAGGATGTTTCACTGGATGAAGCAGATACAACGACAACAGATACAACACAGACGGCACAGTAATAGGAGGTGACACAGAATGGCTACACAGAACACAAAGACGAAGACGACATTAGCAGATAAAGATAAGAAAGTATTGATGATCCTTGGTGCACTGGTGATTTTAGCGTTGGCATGGTTCTTAGGTTATCAGAAGTTTAATGAGCAGCGCGAGACAGTAGCGACAGAGAATGATCAGTTGGCGATGGAAGTGTCACAGCTTCGTGCAAAAGTATCCAAGAAAGCACAGGTAGAGGCTGATACGGAGAAGAAGAATGCCCGTACCGAGCAGGTGCTTCTTGCATATCCGTCAGAGCTTCGTACGCAGGATGCGATCAATCGCTTTGACCAGTTAGAGAAGAAAGTGAAGGGTCTTACGATCACAACGGAGAACTTTACAATGAATCAGATCTTCTTCCAGGATGGCGCAGCATTAGAGCAAGTTGTTGCACAGAATGCAGACAGCGATGCTCAGTCGAAAGATGCGAATGGTGGCAATTCGACAGCTAGTGGTAATAATGCACAGAATAGTACGAATAATACGGCTAACGCAGTAACGAATGAGACTGCTGCTGCAGACAATGCACAGAATGCGCAGTCAACCGACACCGGTAATTATACCGGTTACCGTTCGGATGTAGGCATTACATTTGCTACGGATTATAAATCGTTGAAGAGCGTGTTGAACTTTATCAACAACTATTCAGAGCGAATGAATGTTTCGAATGTTAATATTTCATCCGATGAAGGATCTAAGGCATTACAGTGTACAATGACCGTGCAGATGTTCTCAGTTGGAGGACAGGCGAAAGAGTATAAGGATCTGACATTATCCGGTGTACCACTTCGCAAAGACAATATTTTTCAGTAAATAGGTTACGCTCGGGTTCGGATGACGAATCCGGGCGTATTGGAGTAATAGTGAGACGGTAGGGGAGAAATTAGTATGATCAAAAAATTATGGAAAGAGAATAAGGGTTTTACGTTGATCGAGATTGTAATAACGACGGTCGTACTTGCTACTATTTCGATCCCGTTATTGGCGTATTTCTCAGAGTCTATGCGGCACAGTGCAAGGACCAAGCAGCAGCAGAACGCTGTTGTTGCAGCACAGGATGCTGTCGAGGAGTTAAAGAACGCTTCATTTAGTCTCGATAACGATAAGGTGGCAGACCCATCTGCGGCACCAAAGGCAAGCTGGACAGTAGCATCTCCATTGCCATCGGCGCCGGCGGCATATGATATGTACAAGAACTATACTGTTAATGGCAGTAGTTATAATGTGGTTGCACATGTCACCCCAAAGAAGTCAGTGAATAATGTTTATAATGGTTCAAATGGTCTGTATGATCGCAACCTATCGTATAGTAAGGCGATCATTCCATCGATGGATTCCAACAAAGACTTGATCTCAACAGAGACAGCACAGTATCTGTCCGATGCTAAGTTATATTACGGTGGTTTGTACTCTACATATTGTAAGGATAATAAGAATACGATTGTGAAGGATACAACGAAAGTCAATACAACGACGATCGGAAATCATTTGAAACGTAAGATCGTTGTAGGTATTAAGCCGGGTGCATCGACCGGTAAGATCATTGCGACAGTTACATATGAGTATAGCTATGTGAAGGATGCTTCGGATGAATATCCGGATGCAATTCTTACGGCACATCCGGATCCTTACAAAGTAGATATCGCAAAGCAGTCGATCGATGCGGATAAGTTTGAGAATATTTTTATATTCTACAAGCCGGATACGAAAAACGATGAGGTAGAGATTAAGGGATCAACGCTTGCATCAACATTAGGTGTGGCTAATATGAAACTGTACCTTGTGGCAGAGAATAGTGTAGCAAATTCATTGGCGACGCCGGGAGATCACAGCGATCCGGACATTATCGTCCGTGATATGACATATTCGATGAAAGTATCAACAGATACGAATCTGACAGGTACAGTCACAAAAGCTTACACAAACTTATGTGCAAGTGGTCATGATGAAATTGCCTCAAGTGGTAATGTGTCTACGGTGATGCAAAAAGATGGTTCGGGTAATTATACGTTGATCACGACAGAGGATAGTAACCGACTGGTCGACATTACAGTATCGGTTTACAAGGATAAGGGAGGGTCTTATCCATTTGATGAGTCAGATAAATTGGCCTCAGTAGATGGCAATAAGGTTCAGTAAATAGAAGGGAAAGGATGGAGAGCGTATGAATAAGTTCAGAAAGGATGAGAGAGGATCATCGTTAGTTATGACCATCATAGCAGCGACGTTCATTTCCCTGTTGGCAGTAGCGGTTATTTCAATGACAGTAACCAATATTAAGCTGAAACAGGCACAGAAGAAATCTCAGACCAATTTTTATAATGCAGACTCCATCGTAGATGCGATCAAAGCGGGTGTGGAGAATGTATCAGATACGGCAGCCAGAGATGCATATGAAAGCGTATATGCAGCGTATGGTGCTGTGCGTTCCGGTTCAACAGATTCATTGACCGGAAAGTATTCTTCAAAATATTTTAATGCAGTAATTAGCGCTTTGTCCGAAGGAGACTGTGATATTACCACAGGCGTGACGAATATGAAATATCATGATTCCGTCATCAGAGGCTTCTTGACAGAGGCACAGTCCAAATACAGTGGCGGTAATTTTGTAGATGGATATAAGAGTCATGTTAATGGTAAAGGTGATATGGAGTATGACAGTGGCGACAATAGCTTATTACTGAAGGATTTGACGGTTATAAAGACAGAGGGCGACTATCAGACAACGATCACGACAGATATTCGTGTGAACCTGCCGGAGATGAAGGCCGGTACACATTCTGAGTATTTGAATTATGCGTTGATCGCAGATAACAAAGTAAAGATCAATGGTGGCTCCAGTGCGGCAACGATTGATGGTGACGTTTATTCCGGAACGGTTCGCAGAGATCTTCCGGGAGCCAGTCCGGAACCAAATGTAGAAGCGGATCCGGAGGCAGGATTTGTCGTAGATAATGGGGCAACATTGAACATAAATGCTGAGAACATTATATCTCGCGGAGATATTTTGGTTCGAGGCAGATCTTATATGAGAATTAACGGTTTGAACGGCTTGGATGCACATGTCTGGGTTGAAAATATTCAGACCAAGGCCTCTTCCACAGGAACAGCCGGTAATGTATTAAGGATTAATGCAGAAACAAATGTTTCGGATGATTTGGAGATTTGGGGAAATAATGACAATGTCACTTTTAAGAATTCTTATTGTGGTTACAACTACAACAAGGATTATAGTGCAGCGAATATTGGTAAAACATCCGATAATGCACAGTTTAGTTCTGCGATGGTGATCAATGGAAAAAATGTTACATTAGATATACAAAGTTTATCAAAGCTGATCTTATCCGGTAAGACATTTATTTCTAAGAAGGGAAATAAAAATGAGAGTCTTGACGGTGCAGGTCCATCTTATGCAGGAAGCAAGGATATACGTACAGGAGAGGCATTGACTGTAAAGAGTAGTCAGGTTGCCTATTATGTACCGAGCGACTATTGGAAAAAGGTTGGATCTTCCGGCCCGACATTTCCAAATGGCATTGTATTTACACCGATAGAGGGATCTACAGATGAATATGAATTTGATGTAGAGGGATACAATGAGTTCGTTGGTGGCAATAAATTTGATGTGAGAGATTATATAGATTCGGCTATGCCGCTTGTGTATTACTATCGTCATGATACGGATGTGAAGGCAGACGCCTTGACTTATTTCTATTTGAATGTGAAAGAAGACAAACTGACTTCCTTCTATCAGACATATGCAAAGTGCAGTCCGGATTATGCGATCCTTAAGGATGTCAATGCAAAGTATATGTCATCGACAGGAATCAAGTTTAGCGGTGGTGCCGGAGTATTTTGTGCGACCGGTAATATATTGTATCGTGATGGTGCATCCGGTCAGGAGAAGATCGAGATCGGTGATGAGTCGCCGGGCAATGAGGGTGCAGTAGTTCGCAGCTATGCAGCAGAAAAAAGTAAAGAATATATGTCATTGCAGATGTCGCTGACATCCGATTACGATTTATCCTTAAAGTCTACCCAGTATCGTTTGTCAGATAATTACAGCGATGTATATACGAAGAAGGGTATCACAAATACTTCATCGGATAAGACAAATTTATTTGCAGTACTTCTCGACGAAGGTAAGATTGCTGATTATGAGAGCAAGAGTTCATCGAATCCAAAGCTTCCGTCGAATAGTATTATCGTTGTGAAGAAGGGCGATTATACTTGGAACGGCTCTGAGGAAGGTGGAATCATTGTTGCAACCGGTAATGTTAAGCTGGAGAAAAACTTCAAGGGATTGATCATTGCTGGTGGAGACATTGAATTTAGCGGTGCTACTAAGGTTGTAGCGGATTCCGACCGTCTTGAAAAGATTTTTGATAACGACACAATTATTTACAATATGTTTAGTAAGTATTTCCGCAAGACAATCGCATCATCTATTGCCAAAGATGATAGCAGCGGAGATAACGGTATTTGCTATGAGAACTGGAAGAAGAATTAAAATAGGAGGTGATGGAGATGCAAAGAGGTAGCAGAGATGAGAGAGGTTTCACGATGGTGGAAATGATCATCACGATTGCAATTATGGCGATTCTGGCGGGGATTATCGGAGGTGCATATTCGATCATCAAGTCTGGAAATGCATCAAAATCGACATCCAGATTTTTGGGAAGGTTGGATACCACGCAGGTAGAAAACATGACCAAGAAGGGAACAACCTATTTGTATTTATTTAAGGACAGCGATGGGGTACAGACATTGATGTACAATGATGGTACAGACACAGGTCTTAACTCTCAGAGTGATGTGATTGCTCATAAGGCGGATGGAGTTGTAACAGATATTGCCGGTTCCGGTGTGGATTTTACAGCGACATCAGGCAGCGATTCTGTGAATAGTAAAGATACATCGGATTTGGTAATTAAGATTTCTTTTGATAAGGCGAGCGGAGCATTCAAATGCTGTAAAAAGGCAGATGATGCTGCAGGAAGCACTTTTTATAAAGAAATTTCATTTAAGGGACGCGGTACTACTTCCTATGGAGTAAAGCTTGTAAAAGATACCGGCAAACATATGCAGGGATAGGAAGGGGGATGAATGATGCGACGCAAAGATGAAAATGGTTTTACATTAGTAGAACTTGTAATATCAATGGGAATGTTTTCTATTGTAATGCTTGCGATCATGTTTTTTCTGACGGCAGGAACAAAAAGTTACGGACATTCCAAAAGTGAGTTGAATCTGCAGATGGAATCGCAGATGTTACTCAATCAGATACGTGATATCACGTATTCATCCAATTATGCCAAATATGACAGCACACATAAGGCGTTGATCTTATATGATGTGGATAAGGTCCCGGCACCGACACCATCTGCAGGAGCAACTGCAGCACCGGTGGCAACAGCAGCACCGGCACCGACGAAGACGGCAAAGGTGACGATAGTATATTTGGTTGATGATAAGCTGTATTTACGCAAGGATCTAGATCCTACAGCGGTGGATGCTGCGTCACTTACAACAACCTGCGTTGCTATGGATGATTTCCTTTTTAGCAGATATATGCAGGACTTTAAGGCGACTATTAAGAAGAATGATGTGCAGCTTACGATGAAGATGAAAAATGGTAAGAGCAAGTACGAGTTGAATGAAGGAATTACAATTCGTAATGGATGGATCACTTATCCGTGATCATAATATGACAGCGTAGCAGAGACATATGATATTGTTTTTTCGCATGGAAAGACAATGGACAGATGGAGGATATGTAGTATAAAGGCAGATAGGTAGAATGGAGGGCTTACTATGAGCAAGAGGAGACCAAAGACAAGTCTGGTCAATTTGTTGCGTAATAAGAAAACAGCTATAGCTGCAGCAGTATGCGTGGTTGTTGCCATGGGTGCATATGTTGGCGTACATATGTACAATTCGCATGCAGAAGATACCCAAATTGGTCAGATGCGTGGTGTGATCAACGACATTAGTGAGATCAAAGGGAAGAAGAGCGGTGCAAAGCGTACCATGGGTATAGGAGCCGGGGAACTTGGTTCTGCAGAGAATCCTTTTGTTTATCTTGAGATCGTGCCTTGGCAGGGTGTTGGTAATATTAGTTATTGCGTAACCGGCTGTCAGGCTGTCGATATTGAGAAAGTATCTCAGCACAATAACATTGGTGGTAGCCTTTATGTGAATAAAGGATATGGAATCATTTGCGATTATGCATTCCCGGAGGAGAATTATCCGGGTAAAGACGGTGCGGCTGAATACAATGGCTCTCAGGTAAGAGTCCCTTGGAAGCTGACGTCAGATGAAAAAACAGTTTATGGTTACTATGAGAAAGTAAATCCGGGACAGCATCTGAAAGGTAATCTGAAGCCTACCTTTGTTATTGACGAGGCTAAGACGGCTGCCAATGGAGGGGAACATCCGGTATTCCGTCAGGCTCATGTGGATGAGATAGCACAGTATATTTGGGTTTCTATGTCAGATTCACAGGATGCAGGATATAAAAATCATAAAGCGACCGAAAATGTGAAGTTTGCCAGTGGTACGACAGCAGCAGTGATGAATTCCAAATACAAAGTTGGTGATCGTGAGTATACGTCACGTACCGGTCAGGTTTATCAGTATCAGACACAGTGGGAAAATGGTATTGATATTGGAACAACGAAGATGTATTTCTATGACGATTTTCTTCGTTACAGTTTGAGATTACGTTCCCGTTATGAGGTGGAGAATTATAATATCGTCTTTAAGACGATTGAGCCATGGGAGTTAAATGAGCATCCGGAATGGCTGGATTATGCAGATATGATCTATATGCATAAGAGCGATGAGGATGGTGCTGCTATCAGACATTATCAAGCTGCGTTGCAGCAGGATCCGGACGGCAGTAAGGGTATATTGCATTATGATACGTCGAAATCTAAAAATGCAGAGGGAGCTACATTTGGTAAGTACGGAAATGGCGAGTACAAAGATAAGCAGAATGATATTACCTTTGAAATTGCTTTGAAAATGTTCTATAAGGCGAACAAATTGGAACAGTACAAAGGAACACAAAGATGTTCTACAGATAGTAATCTGAAATTGAATTATGCACCGGTTATTATGCCAACAACATTTTATCAGGTGAGCGCTGCGGATGGATATGACGCAAAATCAGTTAACATGTCTCGTCTTGACTGGGAGACAATGAAGCCGAAGAAAAATTCAGGATATACGGCTACGGGATACAACAATAATATATATAAGTTCTGTGTTATGGATCTGTTAATGGACCAGAAGAACTTTTATAATATGTTCCTTCGTAATCGTGTTGCGACGGGTACCTCTGTAGTTGATAAGACAACCGGTGAGGTTACACCATTTACCGGAGATGCGAGAAGTTACTGGCATCCACATACATTCCTGCCAATACAGGATTTGTGGCCGGCTTACATTAAGAAGTATGGCTTGAATATGGGGCAGGGTGGTACCGCTCCAATGAACTTTGAGGGCAACCTTGGTGTTTTGAACAATACGATGTTCTACAACTCCAACATGATGCTTAACTCTCTTGCAAATACGATTAACAGTGATACAAACAATCCATATATGGGACAGGTATTTGATTATTATAACAAGAAGAAGGAGCATAAAGATAAGGTTACTTCATTGGATATCATTCATTATCTGTTGAACTATGATAAGTCTGATTCGGGAAATAACGGTAAAGATGGTGCTATTGAGATCTTAGATATAGAGCCATGTAGTGATTTCTCGAAGATGACATTGGATTACTTGTACTTACTGTTCCCGGAGAGTGATCAATATTCGTTTGACGATGATTCGTTTAACATTACGCATATGACGACCGCTGAGTTAAACGGCAGTAAGGAAGACCTTTCGAAGTATGACTTGATCTACTTCGGCGATTCGACCGGTAAGCTGAATTTTACAGCATCATCGATCAAGTATACCGGTGATAAAAATCAGTGGGGCGGTTATAACGAGTATAATTATAGTTATGATGCACCTGCGTATAATGATAGCTCCAATAATGGGGAGATATTCCTGCATACAGGTGATCTGGTTAAGGGTGAGAATGGCGATAAATATCGCTTGTCCGGTAATGACTTGACTAGCATTTCATCCAAGGCACTACAGAAATATGTGAAGTCCGGTAAGGCAATGTTATTGCCGGATGTATTGCATATGGGGGATTTCTCTAATAACAGTGCTTATGCAAAAATTGTAAGCAAGAAATCTAACACACGCAAGTTTTTGCAGGCAGTTGGAGACAGTAAGAACGTATTCTCCACTTCCGCGATCACATCAAGCAATTTGATCAGCTTTGCACCAAAGAGTGCAAAGGTGAAGATTACGGACACACCGCCAATTTATAATAACCCTTCCGATACCACAGAGGTAAAGGATGAGAGCACCGGTGCAGAGAGTACCGTAAATAAGACAGCGATCGAAAAGGACAGCGATGGCAAGTATAAACTGAAATTCACGTTTAAGATCGGTTATGCTTCCAAGAAACAGGAATATGCAGTGCGATTGCTGGTAGATAAGAATGGCGATGGTGTTATTTCGGATAATGAGACCGGCGCAGATGTTATGGACAGTTGGAACAGCACCGTATCTGCCGGACAGACATTCTCGTCCGGTACAATGGATGATGAAGGTAATGAAGAACCGGCTGAGTATAACGTTGCCTTTACCATTCCGGAAGAGCAGACAAATGGTCCGATCGCTTGGAGATTTACGGTATATAATACCGCAAATGAAAACATTTACTATCAGGTATCCGGAATTTCCTTATACAAAGGTGATGAGGAAGATGGGGAGGCAGTAATACCTGAGGTTAAGGTATTACAGATCGTTTCCGATGATAAGAAAGATACCGCTGTCAATCTGGAAAGCAGCAATGCAGAGCTTTTTAAGAAGTATGCAAAACTGGATGATTACAAGATCAACGTAACAACCATTACGTTATCCGAATATCTCAAGCATTTTGCAGAGGTTAATGCAAGCGACTATAAGGGGGATAAGACAACGAGAACATTATTCTCGCAGTCTGGAGATAATTTCTATTATCCGATGGATTATATGGATTATCATATCTTCTTGTTTAGTTGTGGCGCCGATCTGCAGAAAGCAAGCAACAAGGATGGAGCCGTGGCATTTGCAGCCTGGGTATCTAAGAATGACAAGAGTGTGATCTATACAGATAACTTGATCAATGCCGGAACATCGAACGGTGAGAACCGCAAGATGCTTAAGGATACCAGCGGACTTAGCCGATATACGTCCAAAGATGAGACGACTTCAAGCTATAATGATACTGCTACAGGTGCAGATGGCGAGAAGCTTACGTCCAAAGATTATACGGAGTTAGAATACACGTATGATCAGGCAACGTTGAAAGGTACGACAGCGAACAGTTATCTGGCATACAAGAATGGTAAGTGGACGGATGTAAAGGGTCAGAAATTGACATACGCCGACGATCATCAGCAGAAGACCACGAAGGGCTCTAGAGCAAACAATGGTACGGTATGTAATTATCCGTATACGATCGGTGAGAGCTTGTCCCTGACCGGTGCCAGAGCGCAGGATTATCAGTTGAATCTTGAGATACCGGATGCTGATGTATGGTATTGTCTTGGTGATAATCAGGGCAGAGGTGCAGCAGCAGGTAAGTTGAATACGTACTATGCAATGTCACCAAACGATGCAGCGAATAACTATTACTTGTATAATGTTGCGAATGTATTTTACGATGCAATTGATCTGGAGAATACGACCAAAGATCAGGAGATGCAGTTGTTTATCAATACCTTGATCGGGGCATATGAGTTCTCCTATGGTACACCGTATGTAACGGTGGATAAAGTTACTAAGATCAATGGAGATGCAGAGAAGTTAGTTGAAGACAAGGTAGAAGTTGCAGAGAGAAATTACTCTTTTGAAGTAACGGCTGGTGAGAAAGAAGTTAAGACGCTCATGTTCAAAGAGTATTTGAAACAGGAGAAGAACAATGTTGTTCATTCTGCAAAACCGGCAGCTTCCGCAGAACCTTCCGCAGAGCCGACAGAGGAGCCAAAGCCTACGACAACGCCGGCACCGGTAACTGTGTGGGAGAATACAACGGGTGGATCCGGTAATACGTTCTCCTCTAACGTGCATGATCAAAACAGTTGGCTGAAAGATTTGGATAATAATGCCATTGTACAGTTTACTTATACGTGTACGATGGAATTAGACCCAACAACACCGGTATGGGATGTTTATGGTGGATATAGCAAGAATGAGTGGACGAAGTGTGATACTCATTGGACTGCATGTGTTGGTGATTCTGAGAACGCAACAGAAATTCAGATCTTACAGATGACAGTAAAGGATATGAAAGAGATGCTTGGTGTAAGGTCTCAGGATGATATTGATGTCTTTAAGCTGTGTCCATACAACTATAATCGACCGGAAGTGAAATTGCTGTCCGTGAAGCTGTATGCGGCGGATTACGATGGCGATTATGATAGTGGCAACAATGATCCAAAGAAGCCGAAGGTAGATAAGGTAAGGAAAAAAGATGTGTTTGGTGACAGTGACACGCATATCATATTCTTTACACCGCATGAAGGTAATACCAAGGGCGTCACGATCAAGCAATTGCATGTGCAATTTACAGGTGTAGATAATGATAAGAATGAGGCGATCAGCCTTCCGGTAACAAAGATATATCGAAGTCTTGGTGATGGTGAGTATGAGAGGATCACTGCACCACAGGGTAGTCCGGGTCAGTTTAATGATACACTTGTGGACGGCAGACAGTACTTCGTAACCTACGATAAGGAGAATGCGAATAAGGCGAACACAATGTTGTTCAATAAGCTGGAATTTAACATTCAGAATGATCGTAAAGTGGGTAAGACCATCTTGGAGATCATTGGTATCGAGAAAGAGAAGAAGAACGAAGAAAATGTATACATGTTCAACCTTGACTAAAGTTGATGCATATATATTCTTGCGGGGAAAGTCCTTATCAGGCGAAAGCTTGATAGGGGCTTTTCTCGTGGAATAGGAAATTGCTGTTCACAGAAAGTTCATTTGATTTTTACAGATTACTTTGGTATATTATTTCTTAATTATAGATTAGCTGTCAGGGAACATTCGTCCTATGATATGCTAATCTTTATTAGTAATGGAGGTTTCTATGGTAAAAACATTATTAGCGCAGGTGAAAGAATACAAGCGGGATTCGATTCTGACACCGGTGTTTATGATCTTAGAAGTTATCTTCGAGACATTGATTCCATTATTGATGGCATCGATCATTAATGATGGTGTGATGAAAGGTGATCTGAAACATATTTATATCGTTGGTGCAGCGATGTTCGTGCTTGCTGTAGGCGGACTTTGGTCCGGAGCGATGGGCGGCAAGTATGGAGCCAGAGCATCAACCGGATTTGCGAAAAATCTGCGTAAGGCGATGTATGAGAATATTCAGACGTTCAGTTTCTCAAATATTGATAAGTATAGTACATCAGGTCTGGTGACCCGCTTAACGACGGATGTGACGAATTTACAGAATGCGTATCAGATGATTCTTAGAATGTGCATGCGTTCTCCGATGTCTTTGATCTGTGCGATGGCAATGGCCTTTTATGTAAATGCCAAAGTTGCCTGTATTTATCTGATCGCAGTTATTGTCTTAGGCATTTTCTTGTTTGTGCTGGTACGTAAGACGATGGGATATTTCGACGCGGTTTTCCGGAAATATGATGATTTGAATGAGAGTGTACAGGAGAATGTGTCGGCGATTCGTGTTGTAAAGGCATATTCTCGTGAGGAATACGAGCAGAGTAAGTTCCGCAAGGCGAGTGAGAATGTATATAAAATGTTTGTCAAAGCAGAGAGCTTGATCGTACTCAACGCTCCGGTTATGATGCTTACGGTATATGGCTGCATTTTGCTGATCAGTTGGATCGGAGCTAAAATGATCGTCGGAGGCACTATGCAGGTGGGTGATCTGTCAGCACTGCTTGGTTACTGCATGAATATTTTGATGAGCCTCATGATGCTTTCTATGGTATTTGTTATGATCACGATGAGTATTGCCAGTGGAGAGCGTGTTGCGGAAGTGATCAATGACAGACCGGACATTACGGATCCGGAGAATCCGGTGCTTACCGTTTCGGATGGCAGCATTGAATTTGATCATGTTGACTTTAGTTATAAGAAACAATCCGGAGAGCCGGTCCTTAAGGATATTAATCTACAGATTGCTTCCGGAGAGACGATTGGTATTCTTGGTGGTACCGGTAGTGCTAAGTCCAGCTTAGTGAATCTGGTCAGCCGTTTGTACGATGTGACAGAGGGAAGCGTACGTGTAGGCGGTGTAGATGTTCGTAACTATGGCGTTGAGGCACTTCGTAATCAAGTGGCAGTAGTATTGCAGAATAATGTACTCTTTAGTGGAACGATTTTAGATAATTTGCGCTGGGGTGATCCGGAGGCAACGGAAGAAGAGTGTAAACATGCTTGTGAGCTCGCCTGTGCGGATGAGTTTATTCAGAAGATGCCGAAAGGCTATCATACATATATCGAGCAGGGCGGTACGAATGTTTCCGGTGGTCAGAAACAGCGTTTATGTATTGCCAGAGCTTTGCTCAAAAAGCCAAAGGTATTGATCTTGGATGATTCTACCAGTGCAGTTGACACAGCGACGGATGCATCGATTCGCCGGGCTTTTGCCGAGGAAATTCCGGGAACGACGAAGCTTATTATTGCACAGCGTATATCCAGTATACAAAATTGTGACCGCATTATTGTGATGGAGGATGGACGTGTCAATGACTTTGGTGCACATGAGGAATTGTTAGCGCGAAATCAGATCTATCAGGAGATTTATGAGTCACAGGCAGCGGGTAATGCAGATTTTGATGAACCGGGAAAGGAGTGATAGACGATGCCAAGACCAAATGCTATAGGAAAACCGAAGCCAAAGATTGAAGATCCGATGGGAAAGCTTAAGCGGCTGTTTTGTTATATTTTTAAGAGTTATGGACCTCATTGTTTTTTTGTGCTTGTCTGTATTATTATCAGCGTACTTGCCAATGTGCAGGGAACCATGTTTACGCAGTCGTTGATCGATGATTATATTGTACCATTGACGAAGACAGCGCATCCGAATTTTGGACCGTTAGCGGCGAAGATCCTGCAGGTGGCCGGTTTTTATGGAATTGGTGTTATTACGACCTATGCGTATAACCGTATTATGGTTAATGTGACACAGGGAACGCTTCGAAATCTTCGCGTAGAGATGTTTGAGAAGATGGAAACACTGCCAATAAAATATTTTGATACGAATGCACATGGTGATATTATGTCAACGTATACGAATGATATTGATACACTGCGGCAGATGATCAGCCAGAGTATACCGCAGGCGATCAACTGTGGTATAACGATCGTGAGTGTATTTGTGTGTATGGTTGTCTTGAGTATTCCATTAACGATATTGACAATGATCATGATTGGTATTACTTTGGTGGTGACGAAGAAGATCGCCGGACTGAGCGGTAGTTATTTCCTGTCACAGCAGCGTGATCTGGCTAAAGTGAATGGGCAGATCGAAGAAATGATGAATGGACAGAAAGTAGTTAAAGTATTCTGTCATGAACAGGCTTCGTTAGAAGAGTTCAACAAAATGAATGAAGAGTTGTTTGAGAGCGCCAATAATGCAAATACGTTTGCCAATATCCTGATGCCGATCAATGCGCAGCTTGGTAATATCAGCTATGTATTCTGCGCGATGGCAGGCGGTGTCCTTGCATTGCAGGGCTTCGCAGGATTTACGCTTGGTAAATTGGTCAGTTTCCTAACGTTTAATAAATCTTTCAGTCAGCCGATCAATCAGATCAGTCAGCAGATCAATGCGATCGTTATGGCATTGGCGGGTGCAGATCGTATCTTTAAGCTGCTTGACCAAGAGCCGGAGGTGGACGAAGGTTATGTGCAGCTCGTGAATGTGACCGAGCAGGATGGTCAGATCAAGGAGAGCGAGAAACAGACCGGATTGTGGGCTTGGAAACATTATCATCAGGATGATGGAACAACAACTTATCGCAAGTTGGAAGGTGATGTTGTATTTGATGATGTTGATTTTGGATATAATGATGAGAAGATCATTTTGCATAATATCAAGATCTATGCAAAACCGGGACAGAAGATAGCTTTTGTTGGTGCAACCGGTGCAGGTAAAACGACGATCACCAATTTGATCAATCGTTTTTATGATATTCAGGATGGTAAGATCCGTTTTGATGGTGTCAACATTAATAAGATCCACAAAAAGGATCTGCGCCGTTCGCTTGGCATTGTGTTACAGGATACGCATTTGTTCACCGGAACAGTAATGGACAATATTCGCTATGGTAAGTTGGATGCTACAGATGACGAAGTGATCGCAGCAGCTAAATTGGCAAATGCACACAGCTTTATTAAACGTCTGCCGGATGGTTACCGGACGATGATCACCGGTGATGGTGCGAATTTAAGCCAGGGTCAGAGACAGTTGTTAGCCATTGCGAGGGCAGCCGTTGCCAATCCACCGGCACTTATTTTGGACGAAGCAACGAGTTCGATCGATACACGTACTGAGAAATTGGTACAGGAAGGTATGGACCGCCTGATGAAAGGACGCACAACATTTGTGATCGCTCATCGTTTGTCGACGGTACGCAATAGTGACTGCATTATGGTATTAGAGCAGGGGCGTATCATTGAGCGCGGTACGCATGACGAGTTGCTGGAGCGTAAGGGCAAATATTATCAGTTGTATACCGGAAAAGCGGTGTAGGGAAGAGATTGAGGCAGTGTAGGGCAAAACATTAGTTTTGCCCTTTTTTTCTGTTGTTTTTCTATAATAGGATATTGCAATTTTCGTAACACGTGATATAATAAATATTATCAGGCAAAATCTTTTTGCACGTTAGCATTATGACAGAGCAGGAAACGGGTAGGAGACTATCGGTTGGAAGAGGAGGAGAAGATATGTTGTTAAATACGTATAAGAAAGTGATGGACTTGTTTGAAAGTGGCAATGGCTATCGGGATGCATCGGAGTTGAAGGACGCGAAGATCACGACGGTGCAGATCAAGGAATTGGTGAATATGGGGATTATTGAACGTGTGTCACATGGTCATTATTGGCTTGTAGACGAGGAGAATGGCAAGCCGGAGAATTATAAGATGATCGAGGCTTGCAGAGTTAATTCAAGAGCGGTGATCTGTGCAGATAGCGCATGTTATTATCATGGCTTGATCGATGTGGAGCCGGAGAGATTGTCGGTTGCCACATTGAAGACGGATCGCTCTCGTATGCAGCTTAATTTTCCGGTGTGCAGACATTATTATTCTGATTTGGCATTTCAGCAGGATATGCAGGTGGATGAGACACCGTATGGCAAGATTCGTGTGTATGACATTGAACGCAGTGTTTGTGATTGTATTCGATTTCGTGCAGATATTGGGGAGGACATGCTGCATTTGATCATTTCGAATTTCTTGCAGCGTAATTCCAATCAGATGGATCGTTTGTTAGCATATGCAGATGCAATGCGTGTTGGAAAGATTGTTCGTACACATTTAAAACAGAATGAGTAACAAAGAGTACAGAGAAAGATACGGGGAACGCACAGCAGCGTTCCCTTTGTTATAAGAACGGAGGCTGTTTATGAATGAGGTGTATGCAAAGTTAAACAAATGTTATGAGCAGTATCAGAAGATTTGCAAGGCACGGGAGATTGATTTTGTTCCGGAGATCGCATTGGTGCTTGGATCCGGTTTGGGGGATTATGCAGATGATATTCAAGTTGTTGCGGAGATCGATTACCATGAAATGGAAGGTTTTCCGGTATCGACGGTAGCAGGGCATCAGGGGAAGTATATCTTGGGATATGTGAATGAAGTGCCGGTCGTATGTATGAAGGGGCGCGTACATTACTATGAAGGTTATCCGATCAGTGATGTTGTACTGCCAATACGTCTTATGAAACTGATGGGAGCGCAGGTGTTGTTTTTGACAAATGCTTCCGGTGGTATCAATACTTGTTTTAAGGCAGGAGACTTTATGATGATCAAGGATCAGATTTCTTCGTTCGTGCCATCGCCGTTGATCGGACCGAATGCGGAAGAGTTGGGTGCTCGTTTTCCGGATATGAGTCAGATTTATGATGCGGATCTACAGCAGATATTGCGGAAAACGGCAGCGTTAAAGGATATTCCGTTGCAAGAAGGGGTATATATACAATTAACGGGACCAAATTACGAATCTCCGGCAGAAGTTCGTATGTGCAGGACACTTGGAGCAGATGCAGTGGGGATGAGTACGGCATGTGAGGCAGTTGCGGCCAATCATATGGGAATGAAAATTTGTGGCATTTCTTGTATTTCCAATATGGCGTGTGGCATTACAGCAAATCCATTGACACATCAGGAAGTGCAGGAAACGGCAGACAGAGTGGCACCGTTGTTTAAGAAGCTTGTGACAGAATGTATTACTGCCATTCATACTGTATAGCAGGAATGAGGACAAAATTATGAGAATCCGAATATATAATGCGAATATATTAACGATGCAGCCGGGGCAAAGAATGTTTTGTGGGGAAGTTCATATACAGGATGACAAGATCGTATATCTGGGAACGGAAGATGGCGCACCATCTTTACAGTGGGATCGTCAGATTAATGCAGGTGGAAATGTTGTAATGCCGGGATTTAAGGATGCACACACACATTCTGCAATGACATTTTTGCGCTCTTATGCAGATGATCTGCCATTACAGGAGTGGCTGTATGATCGTGTGTTCCCGATGGAGGATAAGCTGACGGAAGAAGATGTTTATTGGTTTACAATTTTAGCTTATATGGAGTACCTGACGAGTGGCATTACGGCATGTTTTGATATGTATCAGAAGAATGATGCTATTGTGAAAGCTTCCATGGATACCGGATTTCGAACGGTTTTGTGTGGCAGCATCAATAACTTTGTTGGTACGGTTGAGGAAATGGAGCAGCAGTTTCTCAAATACAATGCGTGTGATCCATTGGTATCTTATCGGTTTGGATTTCATGCGGAATACACGACTAGCCGTGAAATTTTGGAAAGGATGGCGGCTTTAGGGCAGAAATATCATGCACCGGTCTATACACACAATTCGGAAACGGCAAAGGAAGTGGCAGAATGTGTGGAACGCTATGGCATGACGCCTACAAAGTTTCTTGATAAGCTGGGAATGTTTGAGTATGGTGGTGGCGGTTTTCATTGTGTGCATATGACGGATGAAGACTTGCAGATCTGCAAAGACAAGCAGGTGTGGGTTGTCACGAATCCGGCATCGAATCTAAAGCTTGCGAGTGGCATTGCACCGATCCAGAGGATGAAAGATATGGGGATTGGTCTTGCAATTGGTACGGATGGACCGGCAAGCAACAATTGTTTGGATATGTTTCGAGAGATGTTTTTGACGACAGCGTTGCAAAAAGTAGTATTAGGGGACGCATCAGCATTGGATGCATTGGATGTGTTAGAGATGGCAACGGTAGGAGGCGCAGAAGCCATGGGGCTGCAGGACTGTGACGTGCTTGCAGAAGGCAGGCAGGCGGATATGATCATCTTAGATATGACACAGCCGAATATGCAGCCTATGAATAATGTTGCGAAGAACATCGTATATAGTGGCAGTAAACAAAACGTAAAATTGACGATGATCGCAGGGCGTATTATGTATGAAGATGGACAGTTCTTTCTTGGCGTTTCGCCGCAGGAAGTCTATGATCAGGCACGCCGGCGGATGGAGCGCATGACTGCAGAATAGCACACAGTTATTCCGAAAGTTCTTCCCAATGTTCTAGGAGTTCTTCTAATTTTGCATCGTTTTCACCACGTTGGATGGAGAGCTCCTGCAGTTTTGCAGAATTGGTTGCATTAGCAGGATCAGCAATTGCCTCATCTAATGCGGTGTTTTCTGCTTCTAAGCGTTCAATCTCTGATTCAACGCGATTTAATTCTTTTTGTATTTTGCGCAGTCGTGCCTGTTCTTCCTTTTGTTCCTGCCAGGATAGTGCATTGGAAGACGTGGCTGCGTTAGGCGTATTATTTTCCGCTTGAGGAGCAGTACCGTCTGCTGTGGACATTTCAGTGGAAGGAGATGGCCCGGCAGCATCGGTGGAAGCTATCGCTGATGCGTTGTGGTTTGGCTGGGCCGCATAGTAAGCACGCTCCACATCTTCTTTTTTATCCAGATAATAGTCGTAGTTTCCGACATAGTTCAAAACATGTCCGCCTGTAAGATTTAAGATTCGGGTTGCGGTTGTATTAATAAAGTAACGATCATGGGAAACATACAATACAGTTCCCTCAAAATGTCGGATCGCATTTTCTAATATTTCCTTAGAATCCATATCTAAATGGTTTGTCGGCTCATCGAGAATGAGAAGATTAGCATCGGACAACATGAGTTTTGCCAAGGATACGCGACCGCGTTCTCCACCGCTCAGACTCTTGATCTGCTTGAATACATCGTCTTCCGTAAATAGAAAGGCGGCCAGTGTGTTACGGATCTGCGTATTGTTCATATGAGGATACGCATCACTGATCTCTTCAAACAATGTTTTATCCGGGTGCAGAACTTGATGCTCCTGATCGTAGTAGCCAATCTCCACGTTTGTTCCAAGCGTGATCTTACCACTGTCGGCAGGGAGCAATTCATTTATTATTTTGAGGATCGTTGTCTTACCTGCTCCGTTGTCTCCGATGATCGCTACATGTTCTCCACGCTTCAGTTCAAAGGAGAGGTCGGTAAATAAAGGCGTTCCATCAAAGGATTTGGAAAGCCCCTCTACGGTCAATACGTCGTTACCACTTTGAATCTTTGGTGTAAACAATAAGCGCATTTGCGTGTTTTCATCGACAGGTTTTTCAATGCGCTCTATTTTATCTAACATCTTTTCGCGGCTCTCGGCGCGCTTGATCGATTTTTCGCGGTTAAAGGATTTCAGCTTAGCAATAACTTCTTCCTGATGTTTGATCTCTGCCTGCTGGTTGAGATATTGTTTCATCAGACTATCCATGATCTGCTGACGTTTGGCGGCATATTCGCTGTAATTGCCCATATACATACGAGCGTGCGTCTGGCGAAGCTCGATAACTTTTGTGACAATTTTATCCAAAAAATAACGGTCATGGGCTACGATCAATACAGCACCGCGATAATTGGTCAGGTAGGATTCCAGCCATGCAATGGCATTGATATCCAGATGGTTGGTAGGCTCGTCTAATATGATAAGATCCGGCGCCTGCAACAGCATCTTGGCGAGAGCAACACGAGTCTTTTCACCACCGGATAGGGAAATGACCGGTTTCTCAAAGTCTTCTTCTGTGAAGCCAAGACCTTTCAAGACACCCACCAACTCGCTTTGGTAGGCGTATCCGTCGAGACGCTCATAGCGTTGTCTTGCATTGTCATACTGTTTGATGACTTGCTCTAGAGCTTCGCCGGTTTCAATATCCATGCGTGCAGACAGTTTTTCCATCTGCTGCTCTAACTGTATGATCTCCGGTTTGGCATCACGCATTTCATCGTAGATGCTGTGCTCGGAAGCGTATTCCTGGTTCTGTGCCAAGTAGCCGACAGTCGTGCCGCCGGACAGGATCACCTCACCGTTGTCTGCGGATAAATGTCCTGTAATGATCTTAAGCAGTGTTGATTTGCCGGAACCATTTGCACCGACGATGGCTGCTTTTTCATGTTCATTGATATGAAAAGAGATGTCAGAAAGAATGACATCTGTGCTAAATGCTTTGTCTATATGACTGCATTGTAAAATCATAATGATATCCTCCGTTTGCAGTGATTCTTATAGTATATCGGATTTTGCACAAAAAAGCAAAAAAAGCACGGGTTGTAAAGGAATACTTCTTTACGTATGTGATGCCATGTGGTACAATCGAAAGAGAAGATTTTGTCTATCGGCACACAGGGAGGGCTATGTGTTAGGTGGTATGAAGCCACGTGAGCCGGGAGCAGGAAATATACCAATATAGCAGAATGGAGATTGACAGCAACATGACAAAAGAGCAGTTTCGTGAACGTTTGGCACAGGGGAAAATGATATTGGACGGTGCGACCGGTTCCAATTTGCAGGAGAGAGGTCTTCCGGCGGGAGTATGCCCTGAGGAGTGGATATTAGAGAATCCTGGCGTGCTGAAAGAATTACAGATAGAGTATTATGCGGCAGGGTCTGATGCAGTGTATGCACCCACTTTTTCCGGAAACCGAATTAAGTTAGAAGAGTATGGTCTGCAAGATAATTTGGTGGAGATGAACCATGGCTTGGTAGCAATTTCGAAGCAGGCGGTGGCAGAGGTGAAGGAACGCGGACTTGTAGATGCAGACAAGCCATTGTATGTATGTGGCGATCTGACTATGACGGGTAAGCAGGTACAACCGATGGGCCCTTTGTCTTTTGAAGAGCTGGTAGACATTTATAAGGAGCAGACAGAGGCGTTAGTTGACGCAGGTGTGGATTTTTTGGCTGTTGAAACGATGATGAGCCTGCAGGAGTGTCGTGCAGCGGTGATTGCAGCGAAAGAATGCTGTGACTTACCGATCATGGTGACACTTACCTTTGCAGAGGATGGACGTACTTTGTTTGGAACGGATCCGGAGACGGCAGCTCTTGTGCTTACTACACTTGGAGTGGATGCGTTAGGTGTGAACTGTTCCACAGGACCGGATAAAATGTGTGATGTAGTACGCAAAATGCGTGCATATGCGGACATTCCATTGGTTGCGAAGCCGAATGCCGGACTGCCGCAGCTTGTAGATGGAAAGACCGTCTACGAAATGGAAGCACCAGAATTTGCGGAAGAAATGATGGCGTTGATCGATGCCGGAGCCGATATTTTAGGAGGCTGCTGTGGTACAACGCCAGAGCATATCCGTTTGCTCACTCAGAAAATACAGCAGAGTGGCCGGATGGATGAGGTGTCCCATCTGAGCAGACAGGGTAAGGTGATACGTCGTGCCCTGTCTAATGAACGTGTGACTCGTCCGATCGACTTGGACGGACCGTTTATGGTGATCGGAGAACGTATTAACCCGACAGGTAAGAAAGCATTGCAGGAGCAGCTTCGTGCCGGACAGCTTGACCTTGTTACGGAGATGGCAGAAGCACAGGAAGAGGACGGAGCGGCAATCCTGGATGTCAATATGGGAATGAATGGCATTGATGAAAAAGAGATGATGCTTAAAGCGGTGAATGAGCTTACGATGGTGAGTAATCTGCCGTTATCCATTGATTCGAGTTATGTAGATGTGGTTGAGGCAGCGCTTCGTATCTATCCGGGCCGTGCCTTGATCAATTCGATCTCGCTGGAGCCGGAGAAGTTTGAGAAGCTGATCCCAATCGCCAAGAAATATGGTGCGATGTTTATTTTGCTTCCACTTTCAGAAAAAGGTTTGCCGGAGAATCTTGATGAGAAAAAGGAGATTATCCATACGATATATGAAGAGGCAAAACGCCATGGGTTATGTGGTGAGGACATTGTAGTAGATGGCTTGGTGGCAACGATCGGCGCCAACCGCAATGCTGCGATCGAAACGTTGGAGACGATCCGATATTGCAAACATGAGCTTGGTCTGGCAACGGCGTGCGGACTTTCTAATATTTCCTTTGGATTGCCGGAGAGACTTTTTGTGAACAGTTCGTTTATGGCATTAGCAATCGGACAGGGACTGACGATGGCGATTGCGAATCCGTCTCAGGATTTGTTAATGCATGCGGTATTTGCGGCTGATCTGTTGATGAATAAACCTGATGCCGATCTGCGTTATATCAATCGCGTGTCCGAGCATAAGATCTCCGTTGTGTCCGGAGAGGTCGATTCTGTACAGACAACGACGAAAAAGAGTGGATCCGGATCAAAGGACTTGATTCCACCGGAACATGAGGGGGATAAGATCTTTGAGGCGGTTGTAAAGGGCCGTAAAAATAAGATCGAAACTTTGGTGCAGGATGCTTTACAAGGTGGAATAGATGCACAGAAAGTGATTGACGAGAGTTTGATCCCGGCGATCAATCATGTCGGAGTGCTCTTTGATAAGCAGATATATTTTCTGCCCCAGCTTATTTCGAGCGCAGAGACGATGGAGACAGGTATTGGTGTGGTAGAGCCGATCCTTGCAGCCAATCGGTCTAGTGAGCCGCTTGGAACGATCGTCATTGCAACAGTGGAGCATGACATTCATGATATTGGTAAAAATCTGGTTGCATTGATGTTACGTAACTATGGATATCGTGTGGTGGATCTGGGTAAAGATGTCCCGGCGGAGGATATCATACAGGCAGCTATTCGTGAAAAAGCAGATATTATCGGGCTTTCTGCACTTATGACAACGACGATGATGGAAATGAAGAAAGTAGTGAATATGGTTCGTGAGCAGAATCTTCCGGTGAAGGTTATGATCGGTGGAGCCGTTATCACACGCAGCTTTGCAGATGAGATTGGTGCAGAAGGTTACTCTAAAGATGCACAGGAAGCTGTTGTGGAAGTTGCCAGACTTTTAGGAAGATAAAAGAAGGCAGGAGCAATTTGATGGAAAGGTATGGTGAGTAGCGGATGGAGCAGACAAAGATCGATATTGTGATACCCGTATATAAACCGGGAAGTGAATTTAGTGATCTGATCAAGCGTTTAATGCATCAAACAGTTGTCCCGGAACATATTTTTATTATGCAGACGATTCGGGATGAATCAGAGATAATGGTACAGTCTATGGATGAGCGTATCCGGATCATACCCGTGATGCAGTCTGAGTTTGACCATGGCGGCACGCGTGCGTTAGGCATGGACAAATCTACTGCAGAGTTTGTCTTAATGATGACGCAGGATGCAGTTCCGGCAGATGAGCATCTGATAGAGAATCTGCTTGCCTGCATGGAGGATGCTTCGGTAGCTGTTGCTTATGCGAGACAGCTTGCCCGTCCAAATTCAGGGCGAGTGGAACGTATGACGAGAATCTATAATTATCCTGCACAGAGCCGTATTAAGAGTGAGGATGACAAGAAAGAACTCGGTGTAAAGACATATTTTTGCTCTGATGTATGTGCCCTGTATCGTAAGGCGTATTATGAGCAGGTTGGCGGATTTGTGCAGCCAACGATTTTTAATGAAGATATGATCATAGCATATATGATGATGCAGGAAGGATATCGTGTTGCATATTGCGCAGAGGCAAAAGTGGTGCATTCTCATGATTACACGTGCAGGCAGCAGTTCGCCAGAAACTTTGATCTTGGCGTATCTCATAAGCAGTATGCGGAGGTGTTTGCGAAGGTGTCTTCGGAAAAAGAGGGCGCAGGATATGCAGCGAAGATCGTGAAAACGTTGTTAAAGGGTGGACATGTATGGGATGCTTTTTATTTCTGCGTACAGTGCGGATGCAGATTGATCGGATATCGTCTGGGTCTTGTATATGATAAATTACCGCGTCGTGTATTAATGAAGTGTACAGGAAGTGCGTGGTATTGGAGTTAGAGCAACATTTCAAAAAGCGGGGAGGATGGATCATGGATCACATTCAAATTAAGGAATTAGAAGTATTTGCCAATCATGGAGTACTGAAACAAGAAAATGAACTGGGACAAAAGTTTGTTGTATCAGTAGATCTTACTGTTGATACAAGCAAGGCAGCCGAATCGGATGATATAGAAGATGCTGTTAATTACGTAGAGGTAGCGGAACTGATCCATTCAGAGACGAAACGCAATACGTTTCAGTTGATCGAGCACCTTGCCGGACACTTGGCAGAGCAGATCTTATTAACATTTCCGTTGGTGAAGTCATTGTCGCTTCGGATAGATAAGCCGTGGGCACCGATACGACTGCCGCTTAAGACGGTTTCTGTAGAGATTCAAAGAGGATGGCATACGGTATGCTTAGGAATTGGTTCCAATATGGGGGATAAGCATGCTAATCTGGACCAGGCTTTGGAAATCTTGGCAGCAGATGAGCATAATCAATTGGTAAAAGTATCAGATTATATCGTGACGGAACCGGTAGGCGGTGTCGAGCAGGATGATTTTTTGAATGGCGCGGTTGTTATGCAGACATTATATACGCCTCAACAGATTTTGGATCAGATTGGAGTCATTGAGAAGAAATTAGATCGTGTTCGAACCATTCATTGGGGACCGAGAACGATCGATGTGGATATATTATTGTATGATGAAGAGGTCGTTGTAGAAGAGAATCTTACCATTCCGCATCCGGAAATGTGTAATCGAAGATTTGTGTTGGAACCGCTTGATCAGATCGCACCATATCGGGTACATCCGATCTGCTCAAAGACAATTCACGAATTGTTGATGGCACTTGATCAGTGAGAGAAGATGATTTTATGCTGTTGATGGCACTTGATTAGTCATTTGCAGCATGGTATTCTTATAGAGGTGGGTAATCGTGGTTTTGAAAGGGAGAGTGAAGAATGGCAGCAAGTTCCAAACATCATGTACGGAATCGGATCTTAGGGGGTCTTGGGGCGGTGATTTTGGTTGTTGTGGGATTTTTTATGTGGCAGAAGACGAAAGTACAGCTATATGATGATCCGAATACGACAGGAAATACGGCTGGAAATCTGCTTAACGGGGGTAAGTTTTGCGAGGCAGATGGCAGAATCTATTATGCTGATCCGTATGATAACGATTCTCTCTATGTAACAGATGATAAATTACAGAAAAGCACGAAATTACATGGAGATACGGTTAGTTATTTGAATGTTGCAGGTGATTATATTTTCTATACAAGACGTAATGACCGCAAGAGTGTTACCGGCGGTAATGTGTTGGCATTAAGTAAGACGGGATTGTTCCGCTTAACGACCGATGGCAAAAATATGGGTAAGCTGTATGATGATCCGACACAGTCTGTGTGCTTATACGGAAACTATCTGTATTATCAGCATTACGATGAAAAAAAGGGATTACAGTTAAATGCAGCTAAGATGGACGGCTCCAGCGATGAATTATTGTTGGATGAGGGAGTATCGCCGTATTCTATTTCGCAGGGCGTTATGTATTATACAGGTTATGACAAGGATCATAACATACATACCATGAATATTAACGGTTCAGATGAGCAGACAATTTACAATGGTAATTGTACTTCATTGATTCGGGCAGGAGAGCATTTGTATTTTATAGATATGTCACAAAATTATGCATTAGTACGTGTGAATTTGGATGGCTCTGATCCGGTCACGATCGTTTCAGACCGCTTGGCAACATATAATGTGGATGAAAAGGAGAGTGCTGTATATTATCAGGTAGATAATGGAACGAGCAATGGATTGTATGTAAAGGATTTAGAGGGTGGAGAAGTGCGTAAGATCGCGGATGGCAATTACAATTATCTGCATCTGACAAGTAAGTATTTGTTTTATGAAACATATGATGGAAAATCTGTCTATGTGATGGATCTGGGAACGGAGCAGGAGAAACCGTTTCAGGCACCGGTAGGCAAGAAAACATCACACTAATAAATAAGTGAAAAGAGGATAAAAGAATGATTCAATTATCAGCTGTTTTTAGCAGTCACATGGTTTTGCAGAGACAGAAAAATATCAGCGTATGGGGAGACAGTGATGCAGAGTCGCTTAAGATTACTTTGGCAGACAAATCTGTGAGTGTGGTTCCGGAACAGGGAAGGTTCCAGGCTATATTACCGCCATTTGAGGCAGGTGGACCATATACACTGACGGTGCAGTCTCAGACAGAACAAGTGGTGTATGAAGATGTTATGATCGGCGAAGTATGGCTTGCCGGCGGTCAGTCCAATATGGAGCTGGAGTTGCAAAATAGCAAAAACGGCAAGGAGATCGTTCAAAATATACATAATGATGGAGTACGCTATTATTATACTCCACAGGTTCCGTATGTAGGGGATAAGTTGGAAGAAGCAGAAAAGGAAAGTGCATGGGATCTGTGTACGCCGGATAAGGCAGGACGATGGTCAGCGGTTGCATATTATTTTGCAGATAAGATCGCGCGAGAGACAGGGGTAACCGTCGGCATTATTGGCTGTAACTGGGGCGGAACGTCTGCTTCCTGCTGGGTGAGCCGTGAAGCGTTGGAAGGAACGCAGGAGATCAAAGAGTATATTGATGATTATGATGCAATTATTGCTGAGCAGGATCCGGAGGAATATATCAAAGCGCGTGAGGCATATCTTGTATATCAGGCAGAGTTTGACAAAAATGTAGGGAAATATTACGAGACAGCAGAGAACCCGACTTGGGAGGAGGCATTACGTCTGTACGGTGAGAATCAATATCCGGGACCAATGGGACCGCGTTCAGAGACCAGACCGTGTGGTTTGTACGAGTCGATGCTGCAAAGAGTTTGTCCGTATACGTTACGTGGATTTTTGTATTATCAGGGAGAGGAGGACGATCATCGTCCATACCGCTATTACTCCTTGTTATCAGCGCTGATCCGTCAGTGGAGAGGCGATTGGAAAGATGATACGTTACCGTTTATGCTGGTACAGCTTCCGATGTTCCAAAATGGAGAGGGGGAGCCGGATTACCAGAACTGGCCATTTATTCGAGAGGCACAGATGCGTGTGTTCGACACGTTCAAGCATACCGGGATTGCGGTGATTCTGGATAAGGGTGAGTTTGGCAATATTCATCCGACAGAGAAAGACAGCGTTGGTGAGCGTCTCGCTTTGCAGGCAATGTATGAAGTGTATGGTTTATGCACGAAAGAAGAGGCGTTTGGCCCGATGTATCAGTCTTACCGCATTGAGAATAGTGCGATGATTGTATCATTTGCCCATGCGAAGGGACTACATTGTACAGAGGAAACTTTAACCGGTTTTGAACTTGCCGGTAAAGATAAAGTGTATCATGAGGCGAAGGCAGTTCTAAAGGGAGAAGAAATAGAACTGACTTGTGATGAGGTGAAAGAACCTGTATACGGAAGATATTGCTGGACTAATTATCGACCGGTAACGTTGTTTGGACAAAACGGCATTCCGGCAGCACCATTTCGCACTTCTCGTGAGGATGGTGCAGTTGCAACCGGCAGCCGTAATGGGTTTGATCCCGCAAAAGCATAGGAGGAACAAAGATGATAGGATGGATTATTGGAATAGTTGTTGTACTATTGATCGTTTGTTGGGTGATTGGTACATACAATGGGCTGATCAAAGGAAGAATTGTTGTAGATGAGGCATTTGCAACGATGGATGTGTATCTGAAAAAACGTTATGATCTGATCCCAAATCTGGTGGAAACAGTCAAAGGATATGCTTCGCATGAGAAAGAAACATTGGAAAAGGTGATATCGCTGCGTACCGGCAGTTATGACGCAATGACACCGGAGGAAAAGATTCAGAATGGTGCACAGATCTCTAAAATGATACCACAGATCATGGCAGTGGCAGAGCAGTATCCGGATCTGAAAGCAAATCAGAATTTTATGGATCTGAGTCATAATCTGAATGAAACAGAGGATGATATTGCAAATGCAAGAAAATATTATAACGGTGCGGTGAAGCAGTACAATATGAAAGTACAGATGTTTCCGGGAAGTTTGATCGCCGGTCTGTTTCATTTTGAGACAAAGAAGATGTTTGAGGTTGAGAATGCTGTTGAGCGGCAGAATGTGCAGGTGAAATTTTAGTGGTGGAGAGCATTTGGAGAAAAGGAAAGCTTTTTGGCTTTATGTTGCTTGCCGGGATTTTGCTGATGGCAAAACCGGCTTTGGCAGACTCTTATTATCCCTACGAGATACAAGGATACGATGTCACAGTTAAAGTTGGTAAGGATAATGTGTATCATGTTACGGAGAGGCTGCAGGTGAACTTTAACCAGGCGAGACATGGTATTTACCGAGACATACCGGTTATCAATAACGTAAGTCGCGAGGATGGATCAACTTCCCGTATTCAGGCGCGCGTAACGAATATCAAAACCTATGGTGAAAAAAGGACCGTAGGCCGAGAGGGTTCTTATTGCCGTATTCAGCTGGGAGATAAGAATAAGACGCTTGTTGGCGAGCATATGTATCACATTTCTTACGATTACAATATGGGGAAAGATGTACGTAAAGGGGAAGATGAGTTCTATTATAATATCATTGGAACCAGTTGGGATACAACGATCCAAAATGTTACCTTTCATATCATGATGCCGGAAGATATTGACGAAAGTAAAGTCGGTATGGCATATGGTGAGAGTGGTTCGACTAATAATGAGGGACTGCAGTATACGATCAATGGCAAAGTGATGGAAGGATATGTAGATTCCTCCATTATCTTAAATCCAGGAGAGGCAGTTACAGTTAGAATGGTCTTACCGGATGGATATTATGATCAGGTCAAACAAAGGATCTGGCCGGCGCTGATCAGTATTTTGTTGTCCTTGGCAGCAGCGGGTGCAGCATTTCTGCTTTGGTGGAAAGTCGGACGGGATAATGTGGTAGTGGAAACGATACAGTTCCATCCGCCAAAGGAATTCAATAGTGTAGAGGCAGCCTTTGCCTATAAGGGCAAGGTGGATGCGAATGATGTTATATCGTTGTTAGTGTACCTGGCACAAAAGGGTTATATAGAAATTGTTGAAGGGAAGAAGGGCCTGCTTGGAAATCAGGATTTTACGATCCGCAAATTGAAAGAATATGATGGAAATAATGCGATAGAACGGGCATTCATGAAAGGCTTGTTTCGTGGCTTTGATGTTACCAATAAAGATCAGCTGAAGGATAAATTCTACAAGACGGTGAATAAGATCTTGAAAATGGTAAATACAAAGCAAAATAGACAAGTGTTATTTTATGCTAATTCCATTAATAAGCATTTGATCTGTTATGCGATGATGGCGGGGATTTTCTTTTTAGCAACGTATCTGCCGATATATGATTATACATACAATGCGACATTTTCACTAACAATACCGATCATGTTTGGTTTTGTGCTGGCATTTATTATTCGGACGATCTTTAGTTCAGAGACGATCTTTAGTAAGATCCTCAGCGTCGTGATGTCGATCGCTATGATCAGCGGATATTGTCTGGGACTGCGTAATGTTGTGTTATATACACCGACAATTTATCGGATCGCCTTTGTGTTGGCGATTATCGCATGTGGTGTGATCATGTTCTTTGATCATTATATGCCAAAGCGTACAGAGTATGGCACGGAGGTTTTGGGACGATTACGAGGATTTCGGACATTTTTGCAGACAGCAGAAAAAGATCGCCTGGAGACTATGGTAGAGCGTGAACCGCAGTATTTCTACAATATATTGCCGTATGCATATGTGCTTGACGTGTCGGATATATGGATGGAGAAATTTGAATCTATTGCGATCGAACCACCGCAATGGTATTCATCTCATGGGCATTACAACACGTTTGATACAGTGCGGTTCCATCATTTTATGAATACGACGATGCGGTCTGTCACAGCGGCAATGACGTCGACGCCAAGCTCTAAGGGAAGTGGAGGTTCTGGCGGCGGTCATTCCGGCGGTGGTTCCGGCGGAGGCGGCGGTGGATCTTGGTAAAGATCTTTCAAAATAAAAAAGCCTTTTCAAAATGATTTCTCATTTTGAAAAGGTTTTTTGTTTTCTTAATTCATTTTACACGGTTTAAACACCTATTTATAGAAATTTACTTGTCGAGGCTCTTCATTGTCGGGAACAACAACACATCTCTAATTGCCGGTGAGTTTGTCATCATCATAACCATGCGGTCAATACCAAATCCGATTCCGCCGGTAGGAGGCATACCAATGCTCAAAGCATTCAAGAAGTCCTCATCGGTGTGATTTGCTTCATCATCACCAGCTTCAAACGCTTTCTCCTGTGCCTCGAAACGCTCTCTCTGATCGATCGGATCATTCAACTCAGAGTATGCATTTGCCATCTCCCAGCCGTTCATAAAGAACTCAAAACGCTCTACATAATCCGGATTGTCCGGTTTCTTCTTAGTCAGAGGAGAAATCTCAATCGGATGATCCATAATAAAGGTTGGCTGGATCAAATGCTCCTCTACATATTCCTCGAAGAAGAGGTTGAGAATGTCACCTTTTTCATGACGATCCTCATATTCAATATGATGCTCATCTGCCAATTTCTTAGCAGCGGCTGTATCTGCAACTTCGTTGAAGTCAACATTTGCGTACTTCTTAACCGCGTCTACCATTGTGATACGCTCAAACGGTTTGGACAGATCCATTGTATGCTCGCCGTAAGTAAGCACCTCCGAACCGGTTACTTCCTTTGCAATGTAACGATACAGGTTCTCTGTCAGGTCCATCATGCCGTGATAGTCTGTATATGCCTGATATAACTCCATCAACGTGAACTCCGGATTGTGTCTAGTGTCCAATCCCTCGTTACGGAATACACGGCCGATCTCGTATACACGCTCCATGCCGCCCACGATCAATCTCTTTAAGTACAACTCCAAAGAAATACGAAGTTTTAAGTCTTCGTCCAAAGCATTAAAGTGTGTCTCAAATGGTCTTGCGGCTGCACCACCGGCATTGGAGACAAGCATTGGGGTCTCAACCTCCATAAAGCCCTGTCCATCCAAATAGCGGCGAATGCTGCTGATTACCTTGGAACGCTTGATAAAAGTATCTTTAACGTCTTCATTCATGATCAAATCGACATAACGCTGACGATAACGAGTATCTGTGTCAGTCAGTCCATGATATTTCTCCGGAAGGATCTGCAGACTCTTAGACAATAACGTAACTTCCTTCGCATGGATAGAGATCTCTCCGGTCTTTGTCTTAAAGACAAATCCTTTGATACCAAGAATATCTCCTACATCATATTTTTTGAAATCCTTATAGGAATCCTCGCCAATGTCATCTCTAGCGACATATGCCTGAATGTTACCCTGAAGATCCTGCACATTACAGAAAGATGCCTTACCCATGACACGCTTAAACATCATACGGCCTGCCACTGACACTTCTTTTCCCTCTAATGTATCATAGTTATCTTTGATCTCCATAGAATGATGTGTAACATCATATTTTGTAATAACAAAAGGATCCTTGCCTTCTGCCTGTAAATTTGCTAATTTTTCTCTACGAACTTTGAGAAGCTGGTTGATATCCTGCTCCTTCTGTGGTTTCTTCTGCTGCTCAGCCACGATCTTAGCCCCTTTCTCTTATATCTATCGACGATTTCTGTATGCAGATTTTCTTGTTTCTGCAAGTTCATGCTATTATACAAAATCTATTATTCCTATATTTCAAGGATCTCGCATTGCATTTATTATTTTTGAATCTCAAGGATCTCATATTGCAATACAGTTCCCTTTGGTGTTTCAACATCAACAGTCTGACCTGCTTTCGCACCGATCAATGCAACACCAACCGGAGACTCATTGGAAATCTTACCACCAAGAATGTCTGCCTCCGTAGAACCTACGATCTTATACTGCATCTCTTCTCCGGAAGAAAGATCTTTGATGCGAACGGTAGAACCAATGTTGATCGCATTAGCATCAACATCTTTGCTGCTGACAACCTCTGCATTTTTCAAGATCTTCTCGATCTCTTCAATACGGATCTCAATATCTCTCTGCTCATCTTTCGCTGCATCATACTCGGCGTTCTCGGACAAGTCACCCTGTTCTCTTGCCTCTTTAATCTTTGCTGCAACTTCTTTACGTCTATTTACCTTTAAGTCCTGTAATTCATCTTCCAGTTTTGCAAGACCTTCTTCGGTCAAGATGTTTTTCTTTTCTGCCATGATATCCTCTTTTCTGCGTGCGTATTTTCTTCGTAATCAAATTGTTACCGGTGCCGGTCACATCTATCATCTGCGCTTCGCACGCTGTGCACAGATGGAATTTATATGCCAGCACACACTATCGTGTAATTATAACACAATCTTGCGCGTTTTGACAATGCTGTTTTTAAGATACCAAAACAGATTTTTGAATGAATGATGTATAGCGGCAAATTTGTCGGCTTAGTACGATAAAGCACATTATTAAAGAGGAAACTATTCAGAAACGCTTGGAACAGGCGGAAGAGGAATAGCAGTACTCTTGAGTGCCTGCATGATACTCAAATAAAGATGACGGCGCTACAGCACAAAATCGTGGAACAGAAAAGCAGCGTGGTGGCTGTTGTGGTCAAGCTTTTTTGTAACACTTTTGGCTAAAAAAATATCTGTATTAACTCATGCGGCTAGCCATCTCTGTTACAACTTTATTATAGCACTTCATTTTTAGGGCGACCACATTTGTACCAATACTCTGTGAGAAGGTCTAAATTTTTTTGAGACAGAATTGTATACCTGTCAATTATGCCTTTGGTTTCACGAACATGAATCGTCATGTTGGTACGTGAAATGTCATCATAATGAAGATGAACAACCTCTGATACACGTAATCCGGAAGAATACATAGTTGCAATAATCGCTTTATGCTTCAGATTCGGAGTGGCGTCAATGATTGCATTTATTTCATCGTGGGATAGAACAGCAGGAAGATTTCGCTCTCTTTTCATAGCCGGAACAGTGTCATCATCCCAGACAATCTTCAGCACCTTTTTATATAAGAACTTGATTGCAGACCGATAGTGATTTTGAGTTTCAGGAGACCTTCCTTCCAGACGTTTGGCAGTAAGAAAACTTTCCGCATCTTCAAGTGTAAGATCAGAAACATTTTTTCCAATCCAACGAAGGAAGTAACTGACATCAGAGCAATACAGTTGAATAGTTCTTTCACGCAGGTTACGTTTTTCCGCTTCATTGCGGATGGATTCAAAAATATCTTTATACATAATAAAACCTCCAGAATAAGTAGTGTTAATAATTATATCTACCTATTCGGAGGTGCATTGGCGTCATAATTCCGATTGCGGAAGAGACTGGAAAATGTTATTCTTATCATAGGCAGTGGAGCTTTCTTAGTTCAGTTGTTTCGTGTGGTAACTTAACAATAACGGATTATGAAAAGTAATGCCTCTGCTTTTTTAATAAAAATAAAACTGCGCTACAGCCTTGGCAGGCCATCGCGCAACGATTTTGTTCAATCGGAATTTGGAGTGAAACAGAATGATTATAATAATCGAAACCGTAATTTTATGTATCGCGTTTTTTCTAATATGTTTTTGGGGAACAGGAACAGATAACAAAAATTTAAAAAGCTATTCATCTTATCCAGATGAAGTGCAAAATCGAATAAATAGTATTGCAGAATATCAAGGAAAATTTAAGGAAAGCAATAAAGTGGTTACATTTATATCCAATTTTCTGTTATTTCTGTTCGTACTATTTATATTAGGGTTGTTTATCAAAGAAAATGGCTTCACACATAATTTTCTTTGTTTAAGTATTATAGGACAGGGATTGAATATCTTTGACTTATTTATTGTAGACCTTTTATGGTGGCGGAATACAAAGCGTGTTCGTTTAAGAAAAATACCAGAAAAGGAATTGTATCAAAATCCGAAAAAGCATATAGAAGCGTTTATCAGAGCCTTTATTATGTATCTGCTAATTGCTCTGATAGACGGATATATATTGACACTTTTATAGGAATAGATATAAGTAAATTCAAGTTTAGGCTTCTGGTGAGCCTGGAAACACGTATTAATTTGAATTTTTTACGAGTTATCAAAGATGTTTCATCAAAAAATGAGAGATGAAACATCTTTTTCTATTTTTTATGGAATAATATATAAATGATATTGAAAAAATGTCGCGAAAATTATATAATAATCGTGACAAAATAAGGAGCGTGATTTTATGGCAAGCGGCATTTATACAGAAATAAAGAAGAGAATAGAGTTGGCTGAGTCGGGAACGGTTTTTTTGACATCGGATTTTACGGACATTGCGACAACAACAACTGTCAGAAAATGTCTAGCTCGGCAAGTTGAAGAGAAAAATATACGAAGGATTATGGACGGAGTGTATGAGAAGCCTGTATATAGTAAATTGCTTAAAGAGTATATTCCAGCAAATCCTGAGCTGGTAGCTTATGCTATTGCCAGAAGTTTTCATTGGACCATTGCTCCGTGCGGAGATGTAGCATTAAATAAGTTGGGACTATCTACACAGGTTCCGGTTGTTTGGTCCTATATCAGTGACGGTCCTTATAGAAAATTTTCGTGGGATAATATAGCATTGTCTTTTAAGCACCGTGCAAATAGAGAGATTTCATTTATGTCTGAGACGACCACTTTGGTTGTTGAGGCATTAAAGACATTGGGAAAAGAGCGGATTGATGAGAGTATTATCTTGAGCTTAAAAAGTAGATTACCTGAGGCGGAAAAGAAAAAGATGTTAGAGGAAGCAACAGGTGTAAGTGAATGGATACATGCAGTGATCAGAAAGGTGTGTGCTGAATAGTGAAAGAAGTTGCTAAATTACAGATAAAGGATAGAACAGAATTGTTTCAGGCTACTGCAATTTCTATGGGAATGCAACCTAATGTAATCGAGAAAGACTTTTGGGTATGTTTTATGTTGGATCATTTATTCCATGATTGCAGGTACAAAAACGCCTTCGTATTTAAAGGTGGAACAAGCCTTTCTAAATCATACCATGTTATTGAGCGGTTTTCCGAGGATATAGATTTGATTTTGGACTGGCGAAAAATAATTAATGACGAGGTAAATCCTTGGGAAGAAAGGTCAAAAACCAAGCAGGATTTATTCAATAAGCAGATTAATTCGGAAGCAGCAAAATTCTATAAGCAAAAATTCTATTATGCAAAAGGTGCACATTATGAAACAGCAACTTTAGAAAACATTATGCTTGTGCCGGGAGAGCGAATACATAAAGAATTAGAAGATGATTATCAGGCTATGCGGAATATGATATATGGAAATATACCGGAATTTAAAGATATCCTTGTATTTCTTGAAAAGTTGCAGAAAGAAATACATGGGTTGGAGTAACTTGATAGCTTGAGGAACTTGATACAACAGGAGGAGAAAGCTGTGTTTATATTTGAAAAATGTTCTTATGAAGAGTTGCAGGCAATACAACGCAGAGAAGATTTGTTGCTAAGCGGTTGGACACTGCTTGAAAAGGAATATATAGATGTAACTGAAAAAGTATATGATGAAGATGGAACAATGGTGGCTCTGATCAATTATTACTTTTTAAATGAGAACAAAGATAGGATGATGATTGCATTGTTCGAGGTGTTTAAGCCATATCGAGACAGAGGACTGGGGAAAAGAATTATTGCTCAGTTTTTACAAGACTATTATGGAGAAGTAAATTTAGAACCATCTGGAGAAGAAAGTGAATCTTTTTGGAAACAGTGCGGATTTGAGAGTGGATGCTACTTAGACAGGAGATGCAAATGAAACTTCTTGATTTGGATATGGACTATTTTATGGAGAATATAGCTATCGGGATTACGGAAAGCAGAGAAGAACGTCTGTCAGAAGATGAGTATGGATATTGTGTTTGGAGTGAGCAACGAATAAGGAGTTTTCTGGAAGATAACCTTGGACTTTCAAAAGATAGAAAAATCAAGGGAAGAATTGTGACCGGACACAACGAAGCACTATTCTTTTGGCAGGAGTTGATAACAAAAGAAAGTTTGGAAACGCCATTTGAAGTTGCGCATATAGATTCACATGCGGATTTAGGTTTGGGTTATCTTTCATGGACATATATTTTAGATGATTTGCTTCAATATCCGGTTGAAGAACGACGTATGCATACAAAATATTTGGATAGCTTTGGGCAGTTGAATGATGTTGGAATAGGAGATTACCTGCTGTATGCCATTGCCTTTCGCTGGATAAATAGTTTGACCTATTGTGCTAATCCCAATGGCAACAAAAATGATTATGTGTGGGAGACACTGAAAGATTTTGAAGAGAAGTTCATTTGGGACAAACCGGTTGAGAATACTATACAGCTTGTCTGTAATCCAGATATGGAATTTCCTTCGTATAATGCAGATGAACAAGAAAAGCAAGCATATTTGAAGAATGCTGTAAAAGAGCCAGAGGTTCCTCTATTTATTATTCCGTCTATTCAAGATGTAAAGTATAATGGGGACTTTGACTTTGTTGTAATGGCGCAATCTCCAAATTATACACCCGCAAGTGCTGATTTTATAATGGATATAGTTAGAGAGTATATTGTGGAAATCTAAAATGGTTACATTGGAGATTAAGAATGAAAAAGATAGAAAGAATTGCAAGACAATTTCGAAATGCATTAGATGCGGCATGGGAAGATGATATGTTTAGAAATTTATATCCATTTAATAACTTCCCAAATGATTGTTGTGGGCATACCTGTGATTTGTTAAGTCAATATTTGCTGGAACATGGAATAGAACTGCTCAAAGACAAGATCAAAAAGATTTATGACAATTCTCATCAGAATTATGGTGCCCCTAAGATTACAAGGGAATTGCGTAAAACAGGGGAAAACATTTCTGAAAGAACTGTCGGTAAATACATGAAACAAATGGGCATCAAAGCCCAATGGATCCGTCCATGGACAGTAACAACCAAGGATTCCGATTTCAGTAATGAATTGCAAAATATCCTTGATGAGCAGTTTAATCCTTGAGATGGTATAATAAAGTTGTAACACCAACACTGGAATAAATGATATAATCAAAATGAAAGTGAAGGTGATTAAAATGGCAAACACGAACAAACGTTATGAGCCTGAATTCAAAAAAAAGATGGTCCGGCTGGTATTAGAAGAAGGACGAACCATCGCAAGCGTCAATAAAGAGTATGGCTTAGGAGAAGGAACTGTCCGGAGCTGGATCAGACAGTTTGAAGAAGAATGCGAAAAAAATCCAGAAACAAAAGACACAAAAGACATTTATGAAGAAAACCGCAGACTCCGTAAAAAATTGGAAGAAGCAGAAAAAGAAGTTCGTTTCCTAAAATAAAGCCATAGCCACCGCTGGTGGCATTGCATTCTTCGCAAAGGAAATCGATTAGAGCAATACCGATTTATTGACCAATACCACAATGAGTTCGGAGTAAGATGGCTTCTTGCCCGATTCCATATTTATCCGAATTCCTACTATAATTACAAAAAGAACAGAAAGGCAAGTTATCTGGCAGACAAAGAAAAGAAAAAACAACAAATATTAAGTATTTACTATGAATATGATGGACGTCCCGGATATCGGATGATGGTTATATTTTTAAGAAGAAGGGTAATCAGTCTGAGTAGGACAACTGTACTCAAATATATGAGGAAATTAAAGCTCAGATCTGTTGTGATACCCAAAAAACCTCGGTACCGTAAAGGAGACTGTTATAAAAGATTTAATAATCTGTTAAAGCAGGACTTCACAGCAATTAAGCCAAACGAAAAATGGTGTACAGATTTTACTTATCTTCATCTTTCGGATGGTGCAAAAAGATATAACTGCAGTATCATAAATCTGTATGATAAATCGGTACTGGCAACCCTGAACAGCAAAAGAATAGATGCGGAATTGGCTATCCAGACATTACAGATTGCCCTGGACAGAAATCCTGTAAAAGGAGAAATTATTCTGCATAGTGATCAGGGGTCACAGTATACATCCAGAGCCTTCACAGAATTTTGTGAGGGAAAAGGGATTCGACAGAGCATGAGCAAAGCAGGATGTCCTTATGATAATTCTCCGATGGAAAGTTTTTATGGAACATTTAAGTCGGAATTTATACGACAGAATTGTTTTGAAACAGACCACGAGTTAAATGAAAGCACGTTGGATTATGTATATGGCTATTACAATCATATACGTCCACATTCATCAAATGGATACATGACACCGTTTGAAAAGAGATATTCCAATCAATGATTTTTTCAGTGTGAATGTTACAAAAATGGATGACCATCTCAAACTGGCTTTCCTTTGCGTTTTTTTGCGTAGTTCAGGGAGCGGAAAATTCAAAAATAATTTTTCATCATCTTACTTCTGGCTATCGAGATGGCTGGAAAGGATGAAGAATTATGATGATTTATGACATGGAAGCAAGCGGTAAGAGATTAAAGATATTAAGAAAACAGACAGAAAAGACACAGGAGCAGGTAGCGGAGGCAGTTGGACTTGAGCCGGGAACGATCAGTAGGATAGAGCGAGGAGCAAAGGGAATGTCGATTGACTCGCTGTTGATGTTTAGTGAAATTTATGGAGTGAGTACGGATTACATACTGAAGGGGGACAAAACTGTGGCATCATCTGATGCATTATTGGAAGAATTGGGGGCATTAGTGCAGAAATATAAGAGTTTGTAGGCGGGAGAAAATATGATTTTTCCATTTCGTCATGCAAGTTGGTGATTGAAAAGGTTATGATGTCTGGTATAATATGATGTGTGACGGAGATGTGGTCAGTTAAAAATCGGTATTTGTAGAGCATTGAGTTGGTTTCTACAATGATATGGAGGAATATATGAAACTTACAATTGCATTCTTACAGCTTCTTCCAACAGGAAGTCTGAAAGGGAATATGGAAAAGGG